>JANONZ010000380.1:0-8332 GCA_031421095.1 Thermomicrobiales bacterium | reverse complement strand
GGATGGGTCGCGGATCGCCTATGGGATCTGGGATCCCTTCGCGGATCACACGTCGTCACGGACGCATGTCATCTCGGCGGACGGGACGGGAGACGTCAGGGTCGACAACCATCCGGACACGATCGCCGACGGCACCGATGGCGGCAGGCTCGACTTCTCCAACGACGGCACGAGGCTCTTCATCTCGCGAGTCTTCCTTCGCGACGGAGTCGAGGAAACCCGGTTCGCGGTCGTCCCCGTCGATGGTTCCGGGCTCGGCGTTGAGGTGACCTGCCCACCGGCCGGTGTCGACGGCTGGTGCTCGAACCTCTGGCAGTGGTCCCCGGACGACACGGCGCTCGTCGGCCTCCTGACCGATTCCGGCGCCCGACCGCTGCATCGGTTGCTCGCTGACCCGCTGACGGGCGCGACACGCATCGCGCCCGGGCCGGCCACCGTCTCAGCCGACTGGCAGCGCCGAGCACCCTGAGTCAACCGAGAAGTTGGAACCTCCGGGTTGATGCCGTCGCCGTAGGCTGGCGAGTGCGATCACGATGGTCGCACGGAAAGCCAAGAGGCGAACGTGGACCATCAACCCGGATCACCGCGTCAGGAATTCTCGGACTGGCTGAGTCCGGCCGGGCCGAACTGGCAACGAGTGGCGCCCCGATCTCGACGCTTCGCCCACCCCAGTCAGCGCTTGCCGGTCTTTGGTGGCAACGCCCCGACGTGGTCCATCGCGAGCGCCGCCCAGCGTCGCCCGTCGCCCGACCCGGCCATCGACGACGGCAGGGAGACATAGCCGCCCATCGGGCGCCCCGTAGGGCCGAACGGGCCCGCTCCATCGATCGCGCTCAGTCGCTCGGCATCGACTGGCGCCAGCTTCACGGCGATATCGGAGCCCAACAGGCCCATGAACATGTGTCCGTTCACGAAGGCGCCGAGGTTGCCGAACATCGGCTTGATCGCAACGCGTGGATCATCCGGGACCGCGTCCCGGAATCGGGCCTTGTCTTCGTCCGTCGGCTTGGGGATCTGCATCGTGCGCGCCTCACGTTTCACGAGGATGGTACGACGTGAACCTTTTCGCGCAACGCGGACGCCACGACCGGGCAAGGAAGAACCCCGGGTTGGTCGGGACCCGGGGTTCAGGAAAAGGCGGCTTGGTTGCGGGGACTGGATTCGAACCAGTGACCTTCGGGTTATGAGCCCGACGAGCTGCCGCTGCTCCACCCCGCCGCCGAATGATAGGGAGGGATCCCCATTCGGTCAAACGGCAGCGTGGGCGTGCTCACTGTCAGCGAGCGATCTCGCATGGATCCCTCGTGGTCGATCGCCAGGACGACATCGAACTGCTCGGTGAGCGATCGGCTCGTGCTCATTCAAAGCGATCCGCCCTCTGACAGTGAGCGCGGCCGGATGCGGAGCCGGTCGCCGCCGATGGCGATGCCCACCACGAGACTCGTGATCATGACCGCGCTGAACACATAGAACGGGTACAGGATGTCCTGCGCCGCCAGTACCCCGGTCACGAGCGAGGCGACGATGAACCCAAACGTGCCGGCCGCGCCATAGATGCCCTGCGCGGTGGATGACCGCCCTGGCGGCGAGTTCGCCGCGACGATCGCATAGAGTGCCGGATTGAGCATCGCGAATCCGGTCGCCTCCACCAGGATCAGCGGGACGGCCAGCACTGGATCCACGAGCAGCGTGTACAGGATCCCGGTGATCGCCGGCAGGAAGGTGCCCACCACGACGAAGGCGAACGGCCCCCGCCGGTCCACGATCCGACCGGCGAACGGCGAGAACAACAGCACGGGCAGCCCGAACATCGCGAAGGTCAAGCCGATGAGCGCGAGGTCCGCCCCGAGGCGCTCCAGGAAGAGACTCCAGATAACCTCGTACGTGCCGCTCCCGAAGTAGCCACCCATGTTCAGGACGAGCGCCGCGAGGAGACCACGGTTCAGCAACCGAGAGGGTCGGGCCGACGGCAGGGCGGTGGGAGTCGCGGTCGCGGCGTCCTGCGCGTCGGCGGCCAGGTCGCGCGCCCAGCGCTCCTCCAGGAACGGGGCGTCCGGCGGGAATTCCGTCCGGTCCGGCGACGGCGTGGGGTGCGCGTGTCGCTCGTAGACCTCCTCGCGGACCCGGATCGCGATCCCGACCGCGGCGATGACCGAGGTGACCGCGCTGAACACGAACACGAACCCGATCCCACCGAACTGCGAAACCCCGAACGCCCCGATCGAGGGGCCCAGCAGCAATCCGCCCATCTGGGCCGCGCCGTAGAGCCCGAACGCCTCGCCGCGTCGCTCCGCCGGCGTCGCATCGGTCAGGAAGCCTCGAGCAGCCGGGTCGTAGAGGGCCGCTCCCAGCCCTGATGCGGCGCGCAGGACGACGAACGCGCCGGCCCCGGTCCAGACCAGCGGCAGGGCGCCGGCCAGACCGGTCACGACGAGTCCCACGACCATCAGCGGGACACGGGCCGTGCGGTCCGCGAGCCAGCCGAACACCGGCTCGCTCACGAGTCGGGCGGCCGGCCAAGCCGCGATCACGATCCCAAGCGTCGCGAGGTCGATGCCCTGCTCCGTGAAGTAGAGGGGCAGTACGGGCAGCAGGCCACCGAAGCCCACCCAGACCACGAACTCGGCCAGCAGCAGCGGCAGGACGCCGCCCCAGCGGCCCAGCCAGGTGGTGAGGCGCGTGCGGAGGCGAGTCATTCGCGAGAGCGTCATGGGCATCGGGTCACGGCGGATCGTCCGCAGCGTAGCGCCGGCGCGGTGCGGCATGCTGCCCGAGACCGTCGGGCAGGACGACCGTATACTCACGACTCCCGAGGTCATGGAGTGTCTGCCTGTGTCCGCCATCGTCGCCGAAGGCCTGGTCAAGATCTATCGCAGTCGCAAGAGCGAGGTTCGCGCCCTCGACGGCGTTGACCTGACCGTCGAGGAAGGGACCGTGCTCGGTCTGTTGGGCCCCAACGGGGCGGGCAAGACGACGACCGTGCGCATCCTTGCCACCCTCCTCAAGCCGGATGCCGGGCACGCCACTGTTGCCGGATTCGACGTGGTGCGCCAGGCCCAGGAGCTGCGCTCCGTCATCGGCCTGTCCGGCCAGTTCGCGGCCGTCGACGAGAACCTGACGGGACGCGAGAACCTGTGGATGTTCGGGCGGCTGTACCAACTCGCGTCGGCGGAAGCTCGGCTTCGGGCGGGCGAGCTGCTGGAGCAGTTCGACCTGCTGGACGCCGGTGACCGGACCGTCAAGACCTACTCCGGTGGCATGCGCCGGCGCCTTGACCTGGCCAGCGCGCTCATCGGTCGACCGCGGCTGCTCTTCCTGGATGAGCCGACCACGGGCCTGGATCCGCGCAGCCGGCTGGGCATGTGGGAGGTGATCCGCGGGCTGGTGCGGGAGGGAACGACCCTGCTCCTGACGACCCAGTACCTGGAGGAGGCGGACGAGCTGGCCGACACGATCGCCGTCGTGGACCACGGCAAGATCATCGCTCGGGGGACGGCCGACGAGCTCAAGTCGCAGGTCGGTGGCGAACGGATCGAGGTCGTGGTCCGCGATCGTGCCGAGATCGCCCGCGCGACCGAGATCCTGGCCCGCGACGGATCGGGGGCCTCCACGCTGGACGAGCACACGCGCAAGCTGACGGTCCCCGCGACCGGTGGGGTGGCGACACTGGTCCAGGTCGTCCGCGATCTCGACGAGGCGGGCATCCAGATCGACGACATCGCGCTGCGACGGCCGACCCTGGACGACGTGTTCCTGTCCCTGACCGGCCATGGGGCGGAGGTGGAGGCCGCGAGCGCGGCGGCTGAGACCGGGAAGGGGGCCGCCGCATGAACGCCGCGATCCGCGATGGGCTGGTCGTCACCTGGCGCAATCTCAAGCGGATCCCGCGGATCCCGGAGCTCGCGATCTTTGCGATCCTCCAGTCGATCATGTTCGTGCTGCTGTTCGCCTTCGTCTTCGGCGGCGCGATCCCGCTGCCGGGCGGTGGCAGTTACCGCGAGTTCCTGATGCCCGGCATCTTCGCCCAGACGATCGTCTTCGCGGCGGCCACGACGACGATCGGCATGACGGACGACGTGAACAAGGGGATCCTCGACCGCTTTCGGTCGCTGCCGATGGCTCGCTCGGCGGTACTCATCGGTCGGGCCCTGTCGGACGTCGTCTACAACGGCGGCATCCTGATCGTGCTGATGCTGTCCGGTCTGGCCGTCGGCTGGACCATTCGAACGGGCGTCCCGGAACTGCTGGCCGGGGTCGGGCTGTTGCTGCTGTTCGCGTTCGCGATGTCGTGGATCGGGATCTGGCTCGGCCTGTCCGTCCCGACGGTCGAGGTTGCCCAGCAGGTCGGGTTCACGGTGCTCTTCCCCATCACGTTCGTCTCAAACGTGTTCGTCCCGACCCAGACGCTGCCGGACTGGCTTCAGCCATTCGCCGAGTGGAATCCGACAAGCACGCTCAGTGCGGCGTTGCGCGAACTGTGGGGCAACCCGAATCCGTTCGCGTCCGACAGCTTCCCATCCCAGGAGCCGGTCCTCGTCACGCTGATCTGGGTGGTCGTGATCATCGCCATCTTCGCGCCGCTGGGCGTGCGGCGCTACCGGAACATGAGCCGGTAGGACGCCGTTCCCCGGCCCCGGCTTCGGCCCCGGACTGGGTCGAGCCACGGGCGCTCCAGGGGCGGCACGCCGGTATGATCGAGCAGTGATCCTCGCCCCCTGGCTCGTGGCGCTCGCGCTCGTGGTCGGCCTGCTCGTGCTCATCCCGGCCAGACGACTGGAACTGGCGGGGATCTCGTCGCGCACGATCGGGCTGTACGCCCTCGGCCTGTGGGTGCTGGCCATGGCCATCGCCGTCCGGCCGATCGGCGCGCGGATCCTGATCCCGATCCTGCTGATCGCCTATCTCGCCCCGTTCGTGGCAGCCCCGGACCAGGTCGATCGATTGCTCCGTCGCGGGCGGCCACCGGACGATCGACCGCCGATCAAGGACGTGACCCCACCCGACCAGCGGGTCGATCCGTGACCGGGCTCCTGGCCCTCCACGGCGGCGGTGAGTTCCTGCCCGGCGACGAACCAGTCCTCCGCGCGATCCTCGCGGCGGCCCAGGCGGCGGCGCTCGTGGCCAGCCCCGTGCCGACCGGTGTCGTCCGGGTGGTCATCGTCCCGACCGCGGCCGCGCGGGGCCGCCTCGACCTCGCCGGCGCACATGGCGTGGACGCGCTCCGGCGGGTCACCGCGGCGATGGACTGCCGAATAGAGGCCGACGTGACCGTGGCCCGCGTCGTCGACGCCGACTCGGCGGCGGACCCGGCCCTCGCGGCGCGACTGGCCGCGGCCCATCTGATCCACTTTCCGGGCGGCGACCCGGACCTCATCCCCACGCTGTTCCCCGGCACGGCCGTCTGGGTCGCCATCCGCTCAGCCTGGGAGCGGGGCGCCGCCCTGGCCGGCGCCAGTGCCGGCGCCATGGCCATGGCGCAGCTGACCTGGACGCCCGCCGGCGTGGTCCCAGGACTTGGGCTCGTGCCGGGTCTGGCGATCGTCCCCCACGCCGATGCCGCCTCGTGGGCGCAGTCCGTCAAGCGATTCGGGGCGATGGTGCCGACAGGCGTCGGCCTCCTGGGGCTGGCCGAGCGGACCGGCGTCATCGGGCGGCCCGGCGAGTCGTGGCACGTCGTCGGTGCGGGCGAGGTCCGCTGGCTGGCGCCCGGCACCGCGTTGCCCATCGTCGCCCACCATGGCGACGAGCTTCGACTCGAATCGTAGCTGGGGCGACGGCTGGCCGGTCCGGGCCGTCGTGCGTGTCTCGGCGCAGCGCTATCAACGAGCCGTCGGACCTCGACGCGCTCGGGGCCTCGTTGGGACGGTGGGCGACCCGACGTGGTCCGCGTGGTCCATCGTTCCGTCAGCCCGTGTTCTGCAGGCCGGCCGCGACCCCGTTGACCGTCAGCTGGACGAGCCGCAGCACGCGACCACGCTCGGGATGGTCCGGGTCCATGGCGCGTAGCCGAGCGAGCAGCCGGACCTGGAGTTCCGAGAGCGAATCGACGTACGGGTTGCGCAAGCCGATCGACCGCTGGAGGATCGGTGCCCCGTCCAGCAGCGCGCGGCGCCCGGTGACATGGAGCAGGAGCGAGACGGTCCGGTGGTACTCCGCCTCGATCTCCGTCCAGCGTCGCCCGCCGTCGCCATCGTCGGTCGTCACGAGGGACGCGTACCGGCGCGCGACGCCCATGTCCGCCTTGGCCAGGATCATCTCCGCGTTATCGAGCACGGACGAGAGGAACGGCCAGCTCCGGTAGAGCCTGGCGATGTCTGCGAGACCGGCCTCGCCATGGGCGGCGCGGTACGCCTCCAGGGCGGAGCCCAGGCCGTACCAGCCGGGCAGGTTGATCCGGGACTGGCTCCACGCGAAGGTCCAGGGAATCGCCCTCAGCGCGTCGATGGACGGAGCCGTCTCGTTGCCCTGTCGACCCCGAGCCGACGGTCGGGAGCCCAGGCGCAGGTCGGACAACTCCGCGATCGGCGTGATGTCGCGGAAGAAGGCGGCGAACCCCGGATCGTCGTGGACGAGCGCGCGGTAGGCGACCCGGGCCGTCACCGCCAGTTCCGCGAGGATCGGGCCCCCATCGCGCAGCGCGATCGCCGCCGCGGCATCGTGTTCGGGCGTGGAAGCGATGAGCACGGCGCCGGTCAGCTGCTCCAGGTGGCGTCGGGCGATCGCCGGGTCGGCGTAGTTCCCGGCGATCACCTCGCCTTGCTCCGTGAGCTTGAGCCGGCCGTCAAGGGACCCCGGCGCACTGCCCAGGATGGCTCGGTTGGCCGGTCCGCCGCCCCGGCCGATGGCCCCGCCACGGCCGTGGAACAGGGTCAGCTCCACCCCGTGGCGAAGGGCCACGTCCACCAGGTTGACCTGGGCTTCGTGCAGCATCCACGCGGCGGCCAGGAACCCCGACTCCTTGTTCGAATCCGAGTAGCCCAGCATCACCTCCTGTCGATCGCCCCGCGACCTCAGGTGCGCGCGGTATGCCGGATCGAGGAGGAGCGCATCCAGGATCGGACCGGCCGTCGTCAATGCCTGGCTCGACTCGAACAGGGGCACCACATCCAGGATCGGTGATACGCCGTCCGACCCGGCCGCGATGCGTGCGAGCGTGAGCACGTCCGTGACGTCCCGCGGTTCCGCCGTGAACGAGACGATGAACCGCCGGCACGCCTCCACCCCGAATCGCGCCTGGGCCGCGGCGACCGCCCGGAACGTGGCCAGCACCTCCCCGAGCGAGACACCAGGGGTCAGCTCGGTCGCGTAGTCGCTGCTGCCGGCGATCGCGGCCAGCGCACTGCGGTGGACCTCCCTGTGCTGACGGATCTCCAACGATGCCAGGTGGAACCCGAACGTCGCGACCTGCCAGCGCAGCTCCGCGAGCTCCCCCCAGGCCACCCGACCCAGGCCCTCGTCGACGAGCGCGGACTGGAGCTCCACCAGCTCGGCGTCCAGGGCCTCCGGGGAGGCGTAGCGACCGGCCCGCGGCCCGGCGTCGTCGGTCAGGGCGACCCGCGTGCGACGCAGTCGCTCGGCGATGAACCCGAACCGCTGCCGGTACGGCTCTTCCGGGAATCGGCGGCGCAACTGGCGGTCCGTCTCAGGCAGATCTTCCGCGTCGCGGCCCAGGCGCGTGGCCAGCCCACGCGGCGCACCGCGGTCGCCATGGATCGCGGCGGAGACCGTCTGCATCAGGCGCATCGCGACCGCCTCATACCCGCGCAGCACGTGGTCTGCCTGGATGCGCAGGGTCCGTTCGGTCGTCTCGGCGGTCACGAACGGATTGCCATCGCGGTCGCCCCCGATCCAGCTCCCGTAGCGGAGGAAGGCCGTCACGCCGGGGGGCCGCTCCCCGGTCCGCACCGCCCGACCGCGCGGTGCGTCCAGCGCGGCGTCGGTTGCCCGGTAGATTCGGGGGGCGACGGTGAAGAGCGTGGCATCGAAGATCGCCATCGCCGTCCGCACTTCGTCGAGCGGCTCCGGCGCGACGACCCGCAGGTCGGAGGTCCGCCACAGGAGCGTGATCTCCTCCCGAAGCCGGCGCCGGATCTCGCGATCCTCGGACGGGGTGAGTCGTGGGTCGTCCAGCCGCTCCAGGAGCACGGCACAGCGGCGCAGGGCCACCAGCGTCGTCCGGCGGCGCGCCTCGGTCGGGTGCGCCGTCAGGACCAGGCTGACCTGCAATCGCGACAGGATGGCGTCCAGTTCGCTATCCGTGCGCCCCGCCCGCCGCAGTCGCGCGACCGCCTCCGCCACCGAGTCGTCCAGCAGGCCGTCGCGCGCCGTCCGC
>JANONZ010000379.1:0-6126 GCA_031421095.1 Thermomicrobiales bacterium | reverse complement strand
GTGCTGGATGCTTCAGGCGTCAAGTTCGAGTGGGAGGTCGTCGACGCCGGCGAGGCGGTCATCGCCAGGTACGGCACTCCGCTGCCGGACCATGTCCTCGAGTCCATCAAGCGCAACAAGGTAGCCCTGAAGGGGCCGATCACCACCCCGGTCGGCAAAGGCTTCCGGAGCGTGAATGTCGCCCTTCGCCAGGCGCTGAACCTGTACGCGAACCTCCGCCCGGCGCGCTCCATGAAGGGACTCGACACGCGCTACGAGAACGTCGATCTCATCATCGTGCGCGAGAACACTGAGGACCTGTACGCCGGGACCGAGCACATGGTCGGCCGCGACGCTGCCGAGAGCATCAAGATCATCACGCGCGAAGCATCGGAGCGGATCGCCCGGTTCGCTTTCGACTACGCAGTCGCGAACGGCCGGCGGAAGGTGACGGCGGTCCACAAGGCGAACATCATGAAGCTGTCGGATGGCCTCTTCCTCGAGAGCTGTCAGACCGTCGCGGCTGACTTCGTGGGTCGGATCGAGTTCGAGGATCGGATCGTCGACAACCTGTGCATGCAGCTCGTCCAGAAGCCGGAGCTGTACGACGTGCTGGTTCTGCCGAATCTGTATGGCGATATCGTGAGCGACCTCGCGGCCGGTCTCGTCGGCGGGCTCGGCGTCGCCCCTGGCGCGAACATCGGGCTGGAGGCGGCCGTCTTCGAGCCGGTCCACGGCTCCGCGCCCAAGTACGCCGGCCTGGACAAGGCCAACCCGACCGCGCTCATCCTGTCCGGCGCCATGATGCTCCGGCACCTTGCCTATCCGGCTGAGGCGACCGCCCTGGAGACCGCCGTCCGCGGCGTCATCGCCGAGGGCAAGACGACCACCTACGACCTTGGTGGGACCGCCGGGACGGCCGCCTTCGCGGACGCGGTCATCGGCCGCCTCGGCACGCTGGCGGTGGTCCGATGACGGGACTGCCCGCCAGCCTTCGACTGCCGCGCAAGCCGCCTGGGACCGCACAGAGCGGCCTCGGTGCCACGAAGCGCGTCGATCGATGGTGGGTCGCGCCCAGCCTGCAGGGGATCGTCTTCACGGTCTGCGCGACGTACCTGTTCATCAGCGGGATCGTGCTGACGCCGCTGTTCGGGACGCCGTACGAGGTGGACGGCTATCTGTCGCCGCTCTTCTCGCCGCTGATCCGACCGGATGGGCTGCCGACCTGGATCAGTCCGGGCCTCTTCATCCTGTGGGTGCCACTCGGGTTCCGGGCGACCTGCTACTACTACCGGAAGGCCTATTACCGGTTCTACTTCGCGGATCCGCCGGGCTGTGCGGTCGGCGAGCCGACGATCCATCGCCGCTATCGGATGGAGACGGCCCTGCCGTTCATCCTCCAGAACCTCCACCGCTTCTTCCTGTACCTGGCCTTCATCCCGCTGTTCTTCCTGTGGCTCGACGCATTCCTCGCCGTGCGCCACGACGGGCAGTGGCGGATCGGTCTGGGCGTCGCGATCCTGGGCGTCAACGCCCTGTTGCTGACCGGCTACTCGATGTCCTGCCACTCACTCCGCCATCTCGTGGGCGGACGCCTGGACTGTTTCTCCTGCTCACGGCGCACGCAGGTCCGGTACAGCCTGTGGCAGCGCCTCACCCGGCTGAACCTCCATCACATGGCGTGGGCCTGGGCAAGCCTCCTCTCGGTCACGCTCACCGATGTCTACGTGCGTCTGCTCGCGATGGGCGTGATCAGCGACCCCGCGATCCGCTTCTAGGGAGCAGCTGATGACCCTCACCGCACCGCTGAAACCGCAGGTCCACCCGCACGATGTCCTCGTGATCGGCGCGGGCGGGGCCGGTCTGCGCGCCGCGATCGAGGCGAAGCAGGCCGGGATGGACGTCGGCCTGGTCTGCAAGTCGCTGCTTGGCAAGGCTCACACGGTCATGGCCGAAGGCGGGATCGCGGCGGCGCTCGGGCACGTCGCCGCGGCGGATACGTGGCAAGTCCATTTCCGCGACACGATGGTCGGCGGCAAGCTCCTGAACAACCCGCGGATGGCGCAGATCCACGCGGCCGAGGCGCCGGATAGGGTGCGCGAGCTGGAGCAGTGGGGCGCTGTCTTCGATCGGACGACCGATGGCCGCATCCTCCAGCGCCCGTTCGGTGGCCACACGCACCCGCGACTCGCGCACGTCGGCGACCGGACCGGCCTCGAGATGATCCGGACGCTCCAGGATCGCGCGGTCGCCGCCGGCATCAAGGTCTACATGGAGGCCACGATCACGCGCCTGATCACGGGACCCGCCGGCGTCACCGGCGCGTTCGGCTATTGGCGGACGACGGGCGACGCCATCGCCTTCCCGGCCAAGGCCATCGTCCTCGCGACCGGAGGGATCGGCAAGGCCTACGAGGTAACGTCGAACTCATGGGAGTACAGCGGCGATGGCCAGGCGCTGGCCTACGGCGCGGGCGCCGAGCTCATCGACATGGAGTTCGTCCAGTTCCACCCGACCGGCATGGTCTGGCCGCCGGGCGTGCGCGGCCTGCTCGTCACCGAGGCCGTTCGCGGCGAGGGCGGCATCCTGCGCAACGCGAGCGGCGAGCGGTTCATGTGGAAGTACCTGCCGGAGGACCGCCGCGCGGAGTACGCCGCCACGGACGAGGAGGCGGCCCGCTGGGTGACCGCCCTGTCAGAAGGTCGCCAGACGGATGCCCGCCGGCCGCCTGAGCTGTCCACCCGCGACAACGTCGCCCGCGCCATCTACACAGAGGTCAAGGAGGGTCGTGGCACCCCGCATGGCGGCGTCTACCTCGACATCAGCTATCTGCCGGCCGACCTCGTCCGGCGCAAGCTGCCGTCCATGTACGATCAATTCAAGGAGCTGGCCGACGTCGACATCACGGCTGGTCCGATGGAGGTCGGCCCGACGACCCACTACGCCATGGGCGGGATCCGGGTCGACGCCGAGACCGGTGCGACGACCGTGCCGGGCCTGTTCGCTGCCGGCGAGGTGGCCGGCGGGATGCATGGGGCGAATCGCCTCGGTGGCAACTCGCTCTCCGACCTGCTCGTCTTCGGTGCCCGGACCGGGGCCGGCGCCTCGCGCCACGCCGCCGCCCAGAAGGCGGAGCCGTACCTGGACCCGGTCCAGGTCCGCGAGGCCGCGAATGACCTGGCCGCACCATTGGAGCGGACCGAGGGCGAGGATCCGTACGCCGTCCAGCGCGACCTCCAGCCGATGATGCAGGGCCTGGTCGGGATCTTCCGCGTGGAGGCCGACCTCGTCGATGCGATCGGCCAGCTGGCCGACCTGCGCCGGCGCGCGGCCGCCGTCCGGGTCTCGGGCGGTCGGGTCTACAACCCGGGCTGGAATCTCGTCTTCGAGCTCCGGAATATGCTCATGATCTCGGAGGCCATCGCCCGCAGCGCCCTCCAGCGGACCGAGAGTCGAGGCGCCCATAGCCGGCTCGACTTCCCAACGACCGACGACGCGACGTGGGGCCACCAGAACAGCGTCGTCGCGCGCGGCACGGACGGCACCATGACCGTCACCAGCGCACCCCTTCCGACCATGGCCGACGACCTCCGCGGCCTGCTCGGCGGCGATCACTGACCAGGAGGGATTGATGCCGGACGCACATCTACGGGTCTTTCGCGGGGACCCCGGCTCGCCGGGCCACTTCGACGAATTCGACGTCCCGGTCGAGGAGGGGATGGTCGTCCTCGACGCGCTCCACTGGATCCAGGGTCACGAGGCGCCCGACCTGGCGGTCCGCTGGAACTGCAAGGCGGCCAAATGCGGCTCCTGCGGTGCCGAGGTGGACGGCCGGCCGCGCCTGACGTGCAAGACGCGCCTGTCGGACTTCGACCTCGAGGAGACGATCACCGTCGAGCCGATGCGCGCCTTCCCGCTCATCCGCGACCTCGTTGCGGACGTCTCGTGGAACTACGAGGTCAACAAGACGATCCAGCCGTTCACGCCGCCGGCCGGCATCCCCCAGGAGGATTGGCGCTGGCAGCAGGAGGACATCGAGCGGGTCCAGGAATTCCGCAAGTGCATCGAGTGCTTCCTGTGCCAGGATGTCTGCCACGTCCTGCGCAACCACGAGACGGACAAGCCGTTCCTGGGCCCGCGCTACCTGGTTCGGGTGGCGGGCCTGGAGATGCACCCGATCGACCAGGCCGACCGGCGCGAGTACCTGAAGGACAGCGGCGGGATCGGCTACTGCAACATCACGAAGTGCTGCACGGAGGTCTGTCCGGAGCACATCAAGATCACGGACAACGCGATCATCCCGCTCAAGGAGCGGGTCGCCGACGCCTATTACGACCCGTTCCAGTGGGCGTGGCGGAAGCTCCGCGGCGGCGACGGGTCCGCCTCCCGGGTGGAGCTGCCCGTGCTCCAGGGATCGCCGCCGCCCCCGGATCAGGCGTCGGATTGAGCGATACGCTCTTCCCGGGACTGGATGCGGATCTCTTGGAACGTGGCTCGGACCTCATCGCCCGGCGGGGCTTCGTCATCCGCACCGACGGTGCCGCCCGGGGCAACCCCGGCCCGGCGTCGCTGGGTGCCGCGCTGTACGACCTGTCGCGAGCGGATGCCCGTGACGACCGCGCTGTGCCGGACGCCTCGATCTCCGACTACCTGGGCGTCCAGACCAACAACGTCGCCGAGTACACGGGGGTGGTGCGCGCGCTCGAGCTCGCCCGCGAGCTTGGCGCTCGCGAGGTCCATCTGCTGCTTGACTCGAAGCTCATCGTCGAGCAGCTGACCGGCCGCTGGCGGGTCAAGGACGCCAAGCTCATCCCGCTCTGGACGGCCTGCCGGCAGACCCTCGCCGGCTTCGAGCGCTGGTCGGCGGCGCATGTGCCGCGGGCCCTCAACTCTGTCGCAGACGCGCTGGCCAACGAGGCCATCGATCGCGCCCACGCTGGCGGGCCGACGTCGGTGGTCCGCCGCCCCGGCGACTGATAGCGCAACGGTGGAACCTGGCCATGGCCGAGCCGGCCTGTGGCTGAGTCGTCGACTGGGTCTTCGCCTGCGCGGGGTAGACTTCGCGAGTCAGCGAGGCGGTCGGATGGTCGCGCGTCATGGGTGGGGCAACCCGGCCGATGGCGTGAGGAAAGTCCGAGCTCCGCAGCGCAGGGTGGCGGGTAACGCCCGCCCGCCGTGAGGCGAGGACCAGTGCCACAGTGACGATGCCGGTCTTCGGTGCGAACCGCAGGCCGGAGTGAAACGGGCAAACTCCACCCGGAGCAAGGCCAAATAGGAGGGCGCAACTCGCGGACGGGCGACCGTCGGCGGGGGAGAGGTGCGCTGCCCAGCCCTCGGGTCGGCCGCATGAGCCGTCGGGTGACCGGCGGCCCCAGATGGATGGCCATCACCGATGCGCCGAGAGGCGCGCCGGGACAGAACTCGGCTTACAGACCGCCTCGCTGACGCCTTGGCCGACCGGGAGCCCTTCCGCGTGGCCTTTGGCGTGACCATCGCGGTCCTTCTTGCATGGCCATCGCGTGCCCGTGCCGGCCGTCGCGTTGCCTTTTGTGCGCCGCCGGCCGCGAACCTGCGCGCCGCCTCTTCTGCCATATGTGCACCGAGTGCGCCTTAGGTCGTCTTCGAGGGCCGATCGGCACCGGCCCGGCGCCACGTGAGCCAGAGCCACGCACGACCATGCATCACCTGCGGGTCCTGGGTGGGCGAATTGGCCCGCGGAATTGCCCTAAGGTGCACCATCTGCGCATCTGGCTGGTTTCCACGGTTTTGAGGTGCGGCGCCGGGCGAATGCGACCAGCGCAGATCAGGCCGGGTTCGACTGGCCTGAGGTGCGCTGCCGGGCGAGCGCGACCACGGCCTCGGTCGTGCGGTGCGTCATGCGCGGAGTCAGTCCTCGTCGGGCCGGAAGATGTGTGGCGCGACGCAGGCGTTGCAGATGGGTGTGGCGGCCTCAAGATCGCCCAGGGGGATCGGCAATTTGCGATCGGGGTACAGGCACTCGACATCGTAGACCCGCTCCGCGCCCAACTCGATATTGATCAGGCGGCGGAACGTGCAGCGCTTGATCCGGTGCGGCGCCAAGTGGAAGGCGTCGGGCTGCTGCGGGATGACGGGTAGCTGGAGCGCCATGACTGGGCCTGGTGCCTC
>JANONZ010000378.1:0-3362 GCA_031421095.1 Thermomicrobiales bacterium | reverse complement strand
CCCCTTGGGTGGCTCATGGCCATCGTGTATTCGATCCAGTGGTGGGCGACGTTGCTGTTCGCGTTGCCGTTGTACACGACGCGCATGGCGTCGCAGCGGTTCGTCGAGATGCGCGACATGTTCACGCAGACCATCGGGGCGCTTGCGGAGGCGGTCGACAAGCGCGACCCGTACACCGCGAGGCATAGCCAGCGGGTCAAGGAGATCGCGGTCGATATCGGCCGGGTGATGCGGGTCAACGACGCTGAGCTCGAAGCGCTCGAATGGGGTGGCCTGCTGCACGACGTCGGCAAGATCGGCGTGCCGGACCATGTCCTGTTGAAGCCGGACCGCCTGAACCGTGAGGAGCGGATGCTCATGAACTCGCATCCGGTCCTGGGCGCGCAGATCATCGCGCCGGTCGCCAAGCTTGCCGCGGAGCTGCCGATCATCCGCCATCACCACGAGTGGTACAACGGCTCGGGCTACCCGGATCGACTCATCGGCGATGAGATCCCCAAGCTCGCTCGGATCCTCCATGTCGCGGACGCCTTCGAGGCGATGACGGCGGCCCGCCCGTATCGGATGACGCCGCTCACGCACGAGCAGGCGCTGGGAGAACTGCGCAAGTTCGCCGGGGTCCAATTCGATCCGGTCGTCGTGGATGCCTTCGTGCGCACGGCGCACGTCGAGGGCGTACCAGATCCGGGACGTCCGGCGGAACCTCGCCCGATCCCGCTCATCGCGCATGCCGCCGATCGGATGAACGCGTCACGTCCCGAGGCTGCGGCCGGCGCACCGGTCGAACGGGTCTGACACGGGCCGACGCGCGACCGACGCGGGCGGCGCCACGCCGACGCACGACTGGCCGCGACCGACGCACGCATCGCGCACTCGGGCTGCAGCCGCCGACGCGGGCCCGCATGATGCAGCCGTGAACGACGGCCCTCACCGCCCATGTTGATCGGCGGCATCGCACTCGGGCTCGTCCTGGGCCTCCTGGTCGGCGGGAAACTCGGCAACCTGGCCTTGATCCGACTCCGTCGGTCCCGTCTGCTGTTCATCGCGGTCATCGTGCGGTTCGGGACCGAGTCCCTCCTGGCTGCCGACGTCGCTCCCGTGGACGCGCTGCGGATCCCGCTGCTGGGCGGCGCATTTGCCCTGCTGCTCGTTGCCTTATGGGCGAATCGCGGCTATCCGGGCATCAGCCTCGCGTTCGTCGGCACCCTGGCCAACGCCACGGTGATCATGGCCAACGGCGGCTATATGCCGATCTGGGAGCCGAGCCTCCTGATCGCCGGGTTCACGCCGGCCGACGTCACGACCGCTATCCACTTCGTCCTGCCGCCACAGCTTGACGCCTCGTTCCTGCTGCACCTGGGCCCGCTCGCCGACATCGTCCCGATCCCGCTGCCGTTCGTCCGCAACGTGGCTTCGGTTGGTGACCTGTTCCTGTCGGCGGGCCTTGGGTTCTTCCTGTTCGCGAGCGTCGTGCGCATCCCCCAGGAGCTCGATGAGGAACAGATAGCGGCCGTGCGGCGACGCCTGGTGGGCCTCACAGCCTCCACTCGCCTGCCCCGACCGGGCGGCGACGGGATCGCCATCGAAACGGGTCTGTCCCGGGCACTGAGTGCCTCCGTGGCCCTGGAGCGACCGCTGCTCCTCGGCGGTCGCGGCACCGGGATGTCGTCTCCTGCGCTGGCGTCGCTGGCCACCGACCCTGGCGGCGCGAGTACGGCCTCGACTGCCCGATCATCGGCGGCCCCGGCCATCCCGATCCCGAGCACGGCCCCGGCCATCCCGATCCCGCGGCCATCGCCGGAGGCCGTCGGGCGACTCCGACAGCACCCGTACGTGCGGCTCGCCCTCAATGGCTCGTTCTCGGCGCTGTGGACCGGTCAGCTGATCTCGCTGTTCGGCGATCGCCTCAATCAGCTGGCGCTCGTGGCCGTCGTCCTGGTGTCGACCGGTTCCACCCTCGCGAGCGGGCTGGCCTTCTTCGCGGCCATGCTCCCGAACCTGCTGTTCAGCCCGATCGCAGGCACCTTCGTGGACCGCTGGGACCGCAAGGAGGTCATGGTCGTCAGCGACATCCTGCGGGCAGCCCTGGTTCTGGTCGTGCCGATCGCTGCCGTCGCCAATCTCATCCTGGTCTATCCGTTGATCTTCCTGGTGACGACGGTCTCGGTCTTCTTCCGTCCCGCGCGCGTCGCGATCCTGCCCCAGATCGTCGAAGAACGAGACCTCCTGAGCGCGAATTCGGCGATGTGGGTGGGCGAGACCATCGCCGACGTCATCGGCTACCCGCTGGCCGCTCTCTTCGTGGCCTCCCTCGGCACCGCTGTACCTCTGGCGTTCTGGGCCGACAGTGCGACCTATCTCGCCTCGGCGGCACTGCTGGCCACGATCGTGGTCCGGCCGCTGGAGCCACCTGCCGGCTCGGCGGACTCCGCGGAACCGGCGAGATCGGCGTTCCTGGCGGAGATGAAAGCGGGCTGGGCGTTCCTGCGCAACGAGACGGTCCTGCTGGCGAACACGCTGCAGGGTGCTGCGGGCCAGTTCAGCCTGGGCATCGCGATCGCTCTGACGCCGGCCTTTGTGAAGCTCACCTACAGCCAGTCCAGCCTTGGCTACATCGGTGCGTACGGATTTCTGGAGACCGGGATCGGCGTCGGCAACCTGGTCGGTGGCTTCGTCATCGGCCTGCTCGGGTCGCGGTTCGCCAAGGGCCGGATGATCATCGCGGGCTACGCGACGTGGGGCCTGCTGATCACATTGTTTGCGCTGACCGACAACCTGGGTATCGCCATCGGCCTGGCAGCCGGTCAGGGGGTCGCGAACATGGTCTTCATCATCCCGAGCCAGACGCTCTTCCAGGAACGGACGCCGCCGGAGCTGATGGGCCGGGTCGTCGGGTTCCGATTCGCGCTCGTGTTCGGCTCCATGACGGTCGCTTTGGCGCTGGGAGCGGTCCTTGGCGAGATCTTCGGGCCGGGGCCGATCATCGCCGTCTTCGGCCTCGTGACGATGCTGGCCGGGCTCGCTGGACTGCTGGTGCCGGCGGTCCGCGATGCGTGACGGACGGGGCCGGCGCGCCTTCGGTATAGTGGCGCCCGCGCTGCGCCCGACGACCGACGCGCCCGCCAGGAGTGACACGACCGAATGACTGAACGACCCGAGGGCACGCCCGAAGAGGCAACGACGCCCGAGATCGAGCCCGAGCCTGCGGCGGCCGAAGAGACGGAGGCGGCCGAGCCTGAGCCTGCGGCGGCCGAGCCTGAGCCTGCGGCGGCCGAAGAGGCGCCGGCCGAGCCTGAGCCTGCGGCGGCCGAAGAGGCGGCGGCCGAGCCTGAGCCTGCGGCGGCCGAAGGGCCTGCGGTGGC
>JANONZ010000377.1:0-7107 GCA_031421095.1 Thermomicrobiales bacterium | reverse complement strand
AGTAGTAGGTCACCTTTCGGATCACGCCGCCATCGCGGTCGTAGACCGTGACCGTCCGCCAGACCTGCTTGCCATCGACCGGATACTCGATCCGCTTCTGCGCCCCCGGTGCGAGCGTGCTGGTGAGCTGGGTGCTATCGGCGGCCGGCCGGATGTTCTTGACGATCGGCGCGTCGATGATGACCTGGCGCCCACTCGGAACGCTGTACAGCTCGAACTTCACCCACCCGGCGTTGCCCTGACGGATCTTGTAACCGCGGATGAGGACCGGGTAGTCCGTGTCGTTCGTCCACGACATCGTCTGGACGGACCCCGAAGCGCTGATGAACACGGTCGCGTCCAACCCGAGCGGGTAGCGGTCGATATAGTAGTAGTGATTGCGCCGTGCGCCCATCTCGAAGCCGGCACGCAGCGCCGCATTGAACAGGGTCGTGGAGGTCGAGCAGATCCCGCCGGCCAGCGCGCCCTGTGGCTCGGTCTTGCCGTTGATGATCGCGCCGCCATCGAGATACCCCTTCTCGCGGGTGACCGGACCGATCGCGTCCCAGAAGTCGAACGTCTCACGGGGTCCCACGACGTACCCATCGATGATCAGTGTGGGGATCCAGATGTTCACACCGAGACCATTCTTCTCGGTGATCTGGAAGTAGGTCTTCCACGACGAGATCCTGACCATCTGCGGTGCGGCGGCCTTCGCCTCGTCGGTTGTCAGGACCGGTTCCGTGACAGCGAGGACCGGTACGATCTCGGTGGTGGCGGCACCGGCCGCCCGGGAAGCCAGGACATCCCCGATCTGGCCGACGACCGCGGGCACGTCGAGCTTCTGACCGTTCTGGCCGTCAGTGACGCCGGCGATCTTGCCGTCCTCGACCTGGAACGACGCGTTGAGCGGCGGGCGGTCGATCATGGTGGCGAGGCGCGTGACCAGCGCCGTCAGTCCGGTGGTATCGATGACTGGCTGATAGCCGTCGCCGGTCATCTGGAAGGAAACCCAGGCGCGCAGCGTCGTCGTCGCGATGGTCACCGGCTTGGCGCCATCGACCAGGTCGATACGAGCCGCGATGCGCTCAGCCTTGGCCTTGGCGTTGACCGCCTCGGCGGTGGTGACCCTCGGCTGGAGTGTCGTCGTACGCAGGATCGCGCGGACCTCCGCGGGCGCGTCGAGCTGCGCAAGGGCGATCGCGAGCGATGTCGTGGTCTCTATCGGGTCCGACGTTCGACCGGTGCTGCCGGTCGTGACATTGAAGGAGAGCTTGCCGTCGATGGCGATGGAGGCGTCGGCTGGATCGATCGCGAGCGAGGCGGCGATGGCGGCGACACGCCTGGCCAGCGCATCGGCATCGAATGTCACCCGGGGGCTGAGCGTCACGCCGCGGAAGGCCGTCCGTGTATCGGCGACGGCGCGATCCAGCGGGGAGCCGCTGCGGCCCACGGCGAGTGCCTCGGCGACGAGGCCCTGCGTGTCCAGGCGACGCCCGATATCCGCGTAGGTGATGACGTGCTCGCCATCAGGGGCCATCACGACGATGCGACCTTCCGACAGTTCCGCGTAGGCGTTCGCCAGTGCGGCGCTGGCGGCATCCGGGTTCATGCCGCCCAGGTCGTGGACACCGACCGCGACGCCCGGCAGGACTCGACCGCTGTATTGCTGGTCGTAGGCATACAGGGCGCCAACGCCGATCGCGGTGGCGGCAACCAAGCCGATGAGGAATGCGACGAGGAACCGGAGCCCTGCCGATGAGCGGCGGACTTCGTGGCTCGTCTCGATCGTCTCAGTCGTTGTCGTCATCGATGTTGAGACATCCTAGCAAGCGGACCCGGCGAACCCCGTGGCTGGCCGTACGACGGCTGTGAGCGTGCCGCCGTGACGCCGGTGGTCAGGCAGGGCTGCGGGGCACCAGGACGACACGTCGGTTCGGCTCCTCGCCGATGGACTGGGTGGCCACCCCGGGATGATCGCGCAGCGAGATGTGGATCCAGCGGCGCTCGAGCGCAGACATCGGCTCCAGCTGGAGCATCTTGCCGGTCTCCGCCACGCGCGCGGCGGCGCGATCAGCCAGTTCGCGCAGCTGGCGCTCCCGGCGGCCGCGATAATCCTCGACGTCGACGAGGACGCGAGTCCACGTCCCCATCTCCTTGGACAGCATCAGGTTGACGAGGTGCTGGAGGGCGGAGAGGCGCTCGCCCTTGCGACCGATGAGCGCGCCGAGCGCTTCCTTCTCATCGCCATCGGCAACGACATTGAGACGGCTCGTCTCGCCCATCTCGACGTCCACGCGGACCACGAAACCGAGATGCCCCATCAGTCGTTCCAGGATCGCCTTGCCGGCTGCGAGGGCCTCGGGCGACGCTTCGGTGGCCTCGAGATCGGCACGCTCCGCGGCGAGCGAGCCGCGTGCGGCCGCCAACTCGGCGGCCTCGGCGGCCGACAGGTCGGCCGATCCTCCCCGGGGCGGGGCGGGCGGGCGGGCGTCGCGGGGTCGGTCCTGGCGCGGTCGGTCCTGGCGCGGTCGGTCCTGGCGCGGTCGGTCCTCGCGGGGCCGATCCTGGCGCGGGCGATCATCCTGGCGCGGGCGATCGTCGCGGGGTCGGTCCTCGCGGGGCCGATCCTGGCGCGGTCGGTCCTCCTGGCGCGGGCGGTCCTCCTGGCGGGGTCGGTCGTCGCGCGGCGGGCTCAAGGGAAGCGGGGTCGCCGCGGCAGCCTCGCGCTTCGGGGCAGCGCCCCCCAGGGCCGTGCGCGGGGCGGCCACGATCCTGGCCGGCTCCGCACCCATCCCCAGGACGCCGCGGCTGCCGGGCGTCAGGATCTCAAAGTCCAGGTCATTGAGCTCGGCTCCGAACGCCTCCCGTGCAAGGCGCAGGGCCTCTTCGACGGACTTGCCGGTGAACTCGCGGTACTCGCTCATATCAGCGTCGTCTCCCTCGTCGGCCCTGACGGCCCCGCTCTCGGGGGCGGATCGTCGAAGCGGCCGTTGTCTTCTTGTCAGCGTCGGTCAGGATGGCCGCACGCTTGCTTGGGTCGGGTGGCGGTGGCATCGCCACCGGGAAACGCGGGGTATGGCTGGTCGCGAATCGTGGCGTCCAGCCGAACAGCGGGAACATGCCTCCCCAGCCGACGATGAGGTACTGCTGGGCGATCGAGAAGATCGTGGCGGTGATCCAATAGATGAACAGGCCAGCCGGCAGGAACCCTCCGTAGGCGATGGAGATGAGCGGCAGGAACAGCATCGTCTGGCGCTGGATCTTCGTGTTCGCGTCGTCGTCCTCGGGTCGCGTCTGGGGCAGCATCATGCGCGATTGGACGAGCTGCAGCATCGCCGATCCGATGGCCAGGACGCTCAGACCCAGGACGAAGCCGCCGATGCCGATCGAGAAGAACGTCGACGGCTGGCTGACATCGATCGAGGTCCCGAGGAACGGGATGACCGTATCGATGCACGGCTTCGCCGCGTCGACGATGCCGTTGACGACGTTGGTGCAGTCAAGGCGGACGAGCTGGACTCCGAAGACACTGAGCAGGGCCCGGGGATCCTGATTGGTCAACCCGTTCTGGATGACCGAATACATGATGAACAGGAGCGGCATCTGGAGGAGCAGCGGCAGGCAGCCGGCGAGCGGGCTGACGCCGCGCTCCTTGAACAGTTCCTGCTGGGCAAGCCGGGCCTTCATGGCGTCGCCCTTGTAGCGCCGCTGTAGCTCCTTGATCTCTGGCTGCAGGAGCTGCATCCGGCGCTGCGATACGAGCTGCCGGCGGTAGAGCGGGATGACGATGGCCCGGACCAGGAGGGTCAGGGCCGCGATCGCCCAGCCGATCGCCGCAGGCACGCCGAGGTCGTGGAGAAAGACGTAGACCCCGACGAGGACGATGAACATCGACTGGAAGATGGGCGTGAACGCCCACGCCAGGAGACTGACCGGGTCGGCACCCGGCGGGGCCGGTGTCAGCGGCGGTAGGTGCGAGGGAGATGGCAGCACCGCTCCCGACGCTCCAGGCGCCCCGCTCGGGGCGCAGGCGGCCACCACCAGCGCGACCAGGAGGAGGAGCAGGATCTGGCCGATCCTGCCCCGGTGGAAGCGATGGAGTGTCACGAGCCTGAGCGCCTCGCTAACGGACCGGGTCATACCCGCCGGGGTTCCAGGGGTGGCAGCGGGCGATCCGCCTGGCACCCATCCAGCTTCCCTTGAGCAGACCGTGTCTCTGGATGGCCTGCTCCGCGTAGTGGGAGCAGGTGGGTTCGAACCGACAGCTGGGCGGCAGCCAGGCGAAGACGATCCGATAGAGCTTGATGAACCCGATACCGATTCGCTTCAACCCGTGGACCCTCCGAGTGCGCCGCCCTTGACCAGGGTTCGGCGGACAGCCCCGACCAGCGTTTCGTAGTCGGCCGCGACGATCGCGGGCCGGGCGATGATGAGGACGTCCCAGCCCGGCTGGAACGAGGGCGCCATCGCCTTGAGCGCCTCGCGAAGGCGGCGACGGACCCGATTGCGAACCACCGCCCCGCCGAGCGCTCGGCCGGTCGACAGCCCGAAGCGGGTCGTCTCGAGATCCGTCCGCCGGAATCGCGCGGTGAGAAGCGGGTTGGACCGTGTGGTCCCGCCTCCCTGGAACGCCGCGAAGTCCTGCGGTCGGGAGAGCATCACGAGCCGCGGCCTGTCCGCGCCGGGCCCGATCGTCAGGCCGTCAGCCGTTTTCGACCGCGAGCTCGACGGGCCGCCATGATCCGTCGGCCACCGGCCGACTTCATCCGGGCGCGGAAGCCGTGCTCCTTGGCGCGGTGGCGCTTCTTTGGCTGAAAGGTCTGCTTCATCTGGACTGTCCGGGATCCTCTCCATCCGGCCTCGGGGACGGTCTGTCACTACCCCTGAAGGCACGCAAACGCGCCTGGCGCCCCAAAGCGCACGGCGCGTCGTCGTCCGGCGGATGATATGCCCGACTCCGGAAGAGTGTCAAACCTCGCCGGGGCGTGCCCGGGGAGTCGCCGCCCCGTCGAAGCGCGGAACGCCGCAGGCCGGGCTCGGGACGGCGGCGACTGACCGACCGCGCGCGCACGCGAGATCCCCGCCTGGCCGGCCGGCGGCGCCGGCCGCGACACGCTCGCATACCCCCCCAGGGTATACCCGAATCGCCTTGCGGGGCTCGTTCAGGCGGTGCTATCCTCTCTCAGCCTTCGACGCCGGAGGCGTACGCGGGAGACCCTGGACCCCCCGATCGGGATCCTCGGAACGCGTCGAGCCCGGCGCCGCGAGCCGCATCCTGAACGCGCGCAGACCCGGCCCGATCCTTTCGTTCCGTGGTCGACGCTACCCATCGAGAGCTCTACAGCACGCAGGTTCCGATCGATATATGGACGCGAAGCAGGTCTGGCGCGCCGCACTTGGGGAGCTGCAGGTCTCGCTCTCCCCTGCCAATTTTGAGACGTGGTTGCGCGATACCGTGCTCGTCGACGTCGACGAGCAGCGGTTCCGGATCGCGGTTCCGAACGGCTTCGCAAAGGACTGGCTCGAGTCTCGCTACCGCTCGCTGATCAGCCAGACTCTGGCGCGCATCGTCGGCTACAGCGTCCAGGTGGAGTTCGTCGTCGGCCCCACGCCCGACGCGCCGGAGGAGCACTCGCCACGTCCAGCGGTCGGAGCCCCGCCGAACGTGGCACAGCAGGTGCGGGTGGAGCCGACGCGCGTCGGCGGCGAAGGCGGCACGACCTTCCTGAACCCGCGCTACACCTTCTCGAACTTCATCGTCGGTTCGGCCAACCGGCTCGCCCACGCGGCCAGCCTGTCGGTCGCCGAGCGACCGGGCCATGCCTACAACCCGCTGTTCCTGTACGGTGGGGTCGGCCTTGGCAAGACCCACCTGATGCATGCCATCGGCAACCAGGTCATCGCCAAGTTCCCGCGCAAGCGGGTCGTCTACGCGACGAGTGAGAAGTTCACCAACGAGTTCATCACCTCGATCCAGCAGGGCAAGATCGACGAGTTCCGAGCCCGGTACCGACGGATCGACCTCCTGCTCATCGACGATATCCAGTTCATCGCCGACAAGGAACGAACGCAGGAAGAGTTCTTCCATACGTTCAACGCGATCCACGAGGACGGGAAGCAGATCGTCCTGTCGTCGGACCGGCCGCCGAAGGGGATCCTGACGCTCGAAGAGCGGCTGCGCAGCCGGTTCGAGTGGGGTCTTATCGCCGACCTCACGGCGCCCGATCTGGAGACGCGCATCGCCATCCTCCGCGCAAAGGCCGAGGAAGGCGCCGTCCCGATCACCTCCGACGTCGTCGAGTTCATCGCCCGGAAGGTCGTCAGCAATGTCCGGGAGCTGGAGGGCGCACTCAACCGGATCGTCGCCTATGCGAGCATGGGGGTGATGCCCATCGGCATCGAGCTCGCCCAAGCCGTCCTCTCGAACGTCCTCTACAACCCCAAGAAGCGCCAGGTGACGCCGGAGCGGGTCGCCAAGGTCGTGTCGGAGTACTACAGCGTTCCGATGGACGTCCTGCAGGGCCAGAAGCGCGACAAGGCCATCGTGGTCCCCCGCCAGATCGCGATGTTCCTGATGCGCCAGGAGACCGACGTCTCGCTCCTGCGCATCGGTGCGGAGCTTGGCGGGCGCGACCATTCAACGGTCCTGCACGCGTGCGACAAGATCAGCCGTGAGGTCGGCGTCAACGACGAGCTGCGAAGGGAGATCGCCGCGGTCCGGGAGCTGATCTACGCCGACTGACCCGCGCTGCGAGACGCCGGGTCGAGGTCGATCCGTTGCCGGCTGGGCCCCGCGCAGTCCCCTTCCTGTGGATAAACGCGCTCTATCGGTGGAAAACCCCTCTCCGCTGTGGACATCCCTGGCGTCGGGCGGCCCTTCCCTGGCATCGCTTCGTGGAGATCCGGCGGCGACCCCGATGCACCGAGCGAGTCTGCTCCACACTGTCCACGTTCTGTCCGCTCACACGACCACGCCCGAGGCCAGACCATCCACGGCATGGCGGCCATCGTCCACCGCCCAAGCGAGCACGCCTGAGCACGTCTCTCCACCGAATCCACACCATGATGATGGTGATGATGAGATGAGAAGATAGAGAGAAGATACACACGACCCCCCGGTCGGGG
>JANONZ010000376.1:0-1925 GCA_031421095.1 Thermomicrobiales bacterium | reverse complement strand
TCGTGCTGTTTGGGTCACAGGTTCGGGGTGACGCCCGCCTCGACAGCGATGCTGACCTGTTGGTCGTCATCCCGGGGAACGCCCATCGGCGTCATACGGAGGCGGCGATCTACGGGTCGCTGGCCGGCATACCCCTTGGGACGGACGTGGTCGTCGTCCACCCCGAGGACATCACCCGGGGCGCCGATCTCGTCGGGACGATCCTTGGCCCGGTTCTTCGCGAAGGGCGAACGATCTATGTCCGCTCCTGATCGTCGACGCAAGCTTGTTCGGCGGTGGCTCTCGAAGGCCAGGACGGACCTCACCGTCGCTTTGGTCGTCCTTGAGCAGGGGCCCGACATGGATCCCTGGGTCTGCTGCTTCCACGCCCAGCAGGCGGCCGAGAAGGCGCTCAAGGCTGTCCTTGTGGCTCAGGGTGCCGAACCCCCGTTCATCCACAACCTGGTGGCGCTCCAGGCACTCATGCCGCGGGATCTCGAGCTTGGCACGCCTGTGGCAGAGCTTGCTGATCTCAGCGCCTCAGCCCGAGGCACTCGATACGTCACCGACGCCGACGGATCGGAGGACCCGACCTGGGACGAGGCGGAGCAGGCCGTGGTGACCGCCGGCACGGTCCTGGCAGCGGTCCGAACCTACCTCGGCGAAGCGGCATGACGATCCCCGCGAGGAGCACTTCGTGGCACGCCATGCGGGCTGGATCAGCCGAGGTCAACGTCCGCGCTGATCGGCCGAACGAAGGTGCTCGGCCGGCAGGCCGAGTCCGGATCGAGCGAGGTACTCAAGGGTGACGCCACTCGCCATCGGGCCGTGCGATCCGCCTGTCCCGTGCCAATCAAGGACAAGCATCCGCGGCGATCGGCCGGCCTCGACGGCGGCGATCACCGAAGGCCACGCATCGTGCGTGGAGGCAAACCGGCCGAGGATCTTGTTCGACGGGATCAGCCGAAGTGAATAGCCGATGGCGCCATCGATGACGATGCCGAACCCTTCTCCCGAGAGCCTCGCTTGCCGGCGAGCGTCGATGCCGGCGGTCGCACGCTCAATGGGAGTCGGGAGGGCGCTGGTGTTCATACGCATGTCGTTCGCGCTTCGTGGCGCGCCGTGCGGAGATGATGCGTGGCCTGGGCCAGTCATCGGAGGTTACCACGGTGAGGAACCGACCTTGAAGGTCGCAACCGATCGCGATGAACCGGATTTCGTCGATCGAGTGGTCCAGGTCGAACCACTCCACCGCGAAGCGGTCTCGGAGCGCGACCATCGCCTCGTAGAAGTTGACGCCGTGTTGTCTGACATTCTCGGCCTCCTTGCCACGGTCCCAGTCGTACTCGATCACGCCCCGGAGACTACCGATCGCCACTCACCCGCCAGTCACCCAGATAACGGAGAGATGAGCGTTGGCTAGGAAGATGAGCAAACCCGCCAAGCCGACGTCCGTTGAGGCCGTCCGCCACACGGGAGACAGCCGCGTGAACATCCCGACCGCGGAGCTCGGATCGCTCGCCGCGAAGGACGAGCAGGGACCGCAGACGCTCCGCTATCCGCGCGACCCCTCGCTGGATCCGCAGCTCGTCTGGAAGGGCAAGGACGAGCAGGACGGCGAGGACCTCGTCGTGCCAGCCATCCCGATCTACATCCAGGAGCAGATCAGCCCCAAGGCGATCATCGAGGACCTCCGCGCGACGACCGCGGCCGGCCGCGACGCGCAGCTGGACCTCTTCTCCGGCGACTTCAACGGCATGGCCTTCGAGGAGCGGGTCGACTTCTACCGCCACCCGATGAAGTGGTCGAACCGGATGATCCTGGGCGACTCGCTCCTCGCGATGAGCTCGCTGGCCGAGAAGGAGGGCCTCAAGGGTCAGGTCCAGACGATCTACCTGGACCCGCCATACGGGATCAAGTTCGGCAGCAACTGGCAGGTCTCCACC
>JANONZ010000375.1:0-1909 GCA_031421095.1 Thermomicrobiales bacterium | reverse complement strand
ACGGTTGGTGGCACTGGGGGCGGTCGGCGATCTGGTCGTGCATCCGTTCGACGTCGCGGGCCGGTTCCTCGCCCCGGATCTGGCCGAGCGCGCGGTCGCCATCGGCGTGGATGCCCTGCGGCGGGTCCCGCGGGTCGTGGCCGTCGCTGCGGGCAGCGCCAAGGCCTTGGCGATCCGGGGTGCCCTGGCCAGTGGCGTCGTCCACATCCTCGTCACGGATCGGGTGACCGCACGGGCCGTCCTGGCGGGCGACTGATGGGCCGCCTTTCCGATCGGGTCGTCCTGATCACGGGTTCCACGGGTATCGCCGCGGCCGCGGCCGAAGCCGCAGCTGCCGAGGGTGCGTCGTTGTTCGTCGTGTCGCGCGATGGCGACCACGCCCGTGACCTCGCCGAGCGGGTGGGAGGGGACTGGATGGCCGCGGACCTGACCCGGGAAACCGAGGTGGATGCGGCCATCACCGCCGCGGTCAAGCGATTCGGCCGGATCGACGGGCTGCTCGCCGTGGCCGGCGGCAGCGGTCGCGGATATGGTGACGGGCCCATCCATGCCATGACCGCGGAGGGCTGGGACCGGACGCTGGAGCTCAATCTGCGTACCCAGGCCCTGACTGCCCGGGCAGTTGTGCGCGTGATGCTGGTGCAGGCACCCGTCGGGCGGACGCCCGGCACCCGCGGCTCCATCGTTCTCGTCTCCAGCGTGCTCGCCGCGCGGCCTGTCCCCGAGCTGTTCGCCACGCACGCCTACGCGGCGGCGAAGGGCGCGATCGTGGCGCTGGCCACGACGATGGCCGCGGCCTACGCGCCGGACCGGATCCGGGTAAACGTGGTGGCCCCCGCCCTGACGGCCACGCCGATGGCCCAGCGAGCGGCGGACGACCCGACGATCGTCGACTTCGCCCGGCGCAAGCAGCCGCTCGTTGCCGGATTCCTGGATGCCGAGGACATCGCGCACGGCGCGATCTATCTCCTCGCCGATGAGTCGCGGGCGGTCACGGGGCAGGTGCTGACGATCGATGGTGGCTGGTCCGTCACGTCCGCTGCCGTGGGCGCGTCTGGATGACGGATCTCCGCGATCTCCCGCTCATCGCGGACGTCGACGTGTGCGTCATCGGTGCCGGGTCGGCGGGTTCGACGGCGGCGATCGCCGCCGCTCGTGCCGGCGCCACGATTCTCCTGGTCGATCGCCTGCCATTCCTGGGCGGGACCAGCACCGCGGTCCTCGACACGTTCTACGGCTTCTACACGCCGGGGTCCTTTGCTCGCAAGGTCGTGGGCGGGATCGGCGACGACGTCGTGGCAGCGCTGCGCGATCTGGGTCCCGTGCTGGAACGGCCCAACACCTACGGCGCGGGCACGGGCATCACCTATCTCGCCGAGCACCTCAAGGTCGCCTGGGAGCGTCTCGTGACCGACGCTGGCGCGCGCGTCCTGCTACACGCCCTCCTCCAGGCGGCCGATGTGCACGATGGGCGCATCGAAACGGTCGTCATCGCTACCCGGGCCGGCCTCGCGCGCGTCCGCGCGACGACCTTTATCGACGCCTCGGGCGACGCGGACCTGTGTGCGTTCGCCGGATTCGGTTTCGAGACGGCCGGTGAGCTGGATCCGGCCCAGACGCTCACGACCTCGTTCCGGATGGCGAACGTGGACATGTCCCGCCGGAGGACCCTCAGCAAGGCCGAGTTCCACGCGCTGATGGCCGAGGCTGCCGAGTCCGGCGACTACGAGCTGCCGCGTCGCGAGGGCAGCGACCACATCACGCCGGTGGACGGGGTCATCGCGACGGTCATGACCCGCCTGGATTCGTATCGGCGTGACGCCGACGGCAGCATCGTCAACGCCACGGACCCCTGGTTCCTGACCCAGGCGGAGATGGCCGGCCGACGCCAGGCCCTGGAGTACGTCCG
>JANONZ010000374.1:0-2217 GCA_031421095.1 Thermomicrobiales bacterium | reverse complement strand
CAGGTTCTCGGTCATCCACGTCGCGAATTCGAGATCGACGTCGGGCGGCAGCCCGATCAGCAGGTCCCGGGAAGGGGCGACGAAGAGCGCCGGTCGCCGGCCGAACAGCCGGTCCATCGCATCGGGGACGAGGACCGTCGTCGAGGCCCATCCCTCCAGCGACTGAAAGACGAGCGCCGGCACCCCGCTGAGGGTGTCGTGGATGACGTCCCGTGGTCGTGCGCGGCGAGCGCGCCGCTCCAGGTTCTCGACGGCCTGCGCGGCCAGACCCGCAAGATCCACCGGCCACGCTGCGAGATGCCCGACGGCGATGCGTAGGAAGGCGGGTCCCACGTCGACGCCGAAGCCGACAGTCACCCCGGGCGGCACCACGGCATGGACCGGCGGTACGGCCTCATGGCTGAACGGCCTGGCCCGTTCGAAGATCGGCATGACGTCCTCGGCCAGGTCCGACCAGGCGAAGCCGCGCTCGTCGATCCGACTCAGGATCGAGTGGAAGTCTGGATCGAGAGCCAGGGATGGCGGGCCGCCCAGCAGGACTCGCGATCGATGGTGCCCGTGGGGTTGGTTCGTCCGGTGCGCTCGACGTTTCGACATGGGCCGATCATGGCGAACAGCGCTGCACGGGCACATATCGGCTGCTTACCCGCCGCTTACCAGGATCAGCCGCCCGAAACCGCCGGCAGGACATGGACGACAGCCCCGGCCGCGACCGGCGTCGCGAGATCGGCCGGCTCGCCGTCGACGAACACGTTGATGTGCGGGCGGAGCCGAGGTCCGGATTCGACCAGCCGGTCGCGCAGTCCCGGCACGGACCGATCGAGCGTCTCCAGGACGACCCCTACGGTCCCGCTGCCGACCTCGTGGCGGCGTTCGACGCCCGGGAACAGGGCCAGGAGCGAGCGTGGCAGCAGGATGGTTGCCATCGCGTCAGCGGTCGAGCACGACTGATTCGACCGCCCAGATCTCCGGCAGGGTATCGGTGATCATCCGCCACGAGTCGCCGCCGGTGGCGCTGTGCCACAACTGGCCCGTGCTGGTCCCGAACGTCACCCCGACCGGGTCGAGCGTGTCGCGAGCCATCGCCTCGCGGAGCACCGACAGGTAGGCGTCGCGCTGCGGCAGGCCCTTGTCGCCGCGGATCCACGACGCACCGCGGTCGTGCGTGCGCCAGACGGCGGCCTGGCCGCCCGGCATGTAGCGACCCTGGTCGGCGCCGTTGAGCGGGATGACCCAGGCCGTGTCCGGGTCGCGTGGATGCGTCACCATCGGAAAACCGAATTCACTCGGCAGGCCTGGCGTGATCTCGGTCCAACTTCCCCCGCCGTCATCGGAGCGGTAGACGCCGCAATGATTCTGCTGGTAGAGCGTCTCGGGCTCGCCGGCGGCGGAAACCAGGTGGTGGACGCACTGCCCGGTGATCGGGTGCGGATCGGGCAGGAATCCCGCCCGGACGCCCTTGTTGCGCGGTTCCCAGGACGCTCCGCCGTCGCGGGTCTCGAATGCGCCCACGGCCGAGATCCCCACCCATGTCCGTCCGGCGTCGGTGGGGTGGGGGACGATCGAATGAAGGATCAGGCCGCCCGCACCCGGCTGCCAGGTCGGTCGAGTCGGGTGATCGGTGAGGCTCTCGACGTGTGCCCAGGTCGCGCCGCGGTCCTCGGACCGGAAGAGGCCGGCGGGCTCGACGCCCGCCAGGAGCGCCCCGTCCGGCGTAACCGCGAGACTCCAGACCGTCGGGATGGCCGGCCCGCCGTCGCCGTATGTCAACCCGGACGATGAGTGCGTCCAGGTATCGCCCAGGTCGTCACTCCGCCAGACGGCTGGCCCATACCAGGGGCTGCCCCCGGCCGCCAGGATCGCGCCGCTGTCGGGCTCCACGATGAGATCGTGGATCGGCCAGCCCTCGCACAGCGGGCCGCGCATGGACCACGTCTCGCGCCCTGCGTCGCCCTCGAGGATGAAGGCGCCTTTCTTGGTGCCGACGAGCAGCAAAACCTGGGTGGTCATCGTTGCCTCCTCAGCCGAAGCTGTTCAGCCGCCGGCCTTGAACGGGTAGACCACCCACGCGTCCGTGCTCACTGCATGGACGTCCGGCTCGCCGGGCACGACGGAACGCGCCGGCTTCCAGTGCAGGACCGCCGTCGTCGGGATCCCGCCGGCCTGGCGGACCCGGTCCGTGACCGCATTGATCGTCGTGCCACTGTCCCAGACCTC
>JANONZ010000373.1:0-3468 GCA_031421095.1 Thermomicrobiales bacterium | reverse complement strand
CGGGTACTGGGTCATGTTGATGACCTCCCAGCCGGCGTCGCTGAACCATTTGGACTCGGACTTCGTGGAGAAGCGTGGACCCTGGATCACAACGACCGTGCCACGCTCGTGGACCTCGATGCCATGGTCGCGGATCGTCTGAATGGTCAGATCGCGCAGGACGGGGTCGTAGACCTCTGCAGACGAAAGGTGCGTCACGATCGGCCCGTCATAGAACGTGTCCGCCCGGCCGTTCGTGCGATCGACGAACTGGTCGCACACCACGAAGTCGCCGGGCTTGACCGCCAGTTGCAGCGAGCCCGCAGCGCACGGTGAGATGGCCGCTTTGACACCCAGCGAGCGCATCGCCCAGACGTTCGCCCGGTAGTTGATCTTGTGGGGCGGGATCGTGTGGCGGCGCCCGTGTCGCGGCAGGAAGGCGACCCGCCGACCGGCGACCTCGGCGAGGAAGATCGAATCGGACGGCGGCCCGTACGGGGTATCGACCTTGACCTCGCGGACATCGTCGAGCAGGGCGTAGAAGCCCGACCCCCCGAACACGCCGATCTCCGCCACTTCTGAACTGATGGCCATCTCGCCTCCGACACCTGCAGCGCCTGTCGCCGCCGGCGAGCGAGCCGACGATCCAGCCGACGATCCAGCCGGCACCCAAGCCGACGATCGACTCCGATCGTAGCCGACCCCGCTAGGATGAGGCGCGATGACCAACTGGACCCAGGGCGACGGATCCGCCACGGACCTTGCCTGGGTCGCGGATTGGCGCCGGCAGATCTCCACCCTCTACGCCGAAGTCCGGGGGATGGCCGCCAACGATCCGGCGATCGCGCTGGCGCACTGGCGGGCGGTCCGGGAGCGACTGTTCCGGGAGCATCCGCAGTCGCCCGTGCCGCCGGAGGCCCGCGCGACGTTCCGGGCTCGCCATTTCGACCACGATCCAGCCCTTCGATCCGAGGTCGTCCTGCAGCCCGCGCCGCCCACCGGCCCAGGCCCGCTCACCGGCCAAGGGGCGCCGCCAAACGGCCCAGACGCGCCGCCAAACGGCCCAGCCGGGATCGCTCTGGAGCTGCCCGAAAGCGGCGGTGAGCACCTCGCGTTCCGCCGGATCGGGCGGATCCAGATCCCACTGCCGGGCGGCCTGCGCAGCCTGTCCGTCTTCTGGATGGCCAGCTATGCCGGCGGCCTGTTCATCCCGTTCCGGGACGCGACGAACGGCACGGAGACGTACGGCGCCGGGCGCTACGTGATCGATTCGGCCAAAGGCGCCGATCTGGGCGGCGATCCCGCCCGGGGCACCCTGATCATCGACTTCAACTTCGCGTTCCAGCCTTCGTGTGCCTTCGATCCACGCTTTGCCTGCCCGCTCGCCCCGCCAGAGAACCGCCTGGACGTGCCCATCCGCGCCGGCGAGCGCCTCGCCTGAGGCACCGGCGCACCCAGAGCTCCGACGGTTCCGCCACCCCGAGCGGTGCTCGCGTACCATCGGGGCATGATCGACACCGAGGCACGCACCCCGATCAGCCCAAGGATCCGGACCTTTCTCGACACCACACGCTTCGCCACCATCTCCACGATCGACCCGGACGGGGCACCTCGCCAGGCCGTCGTCTGGTACACCGTGGAAGGCGACGAGATCGTCATCAACAGCGCCGTCGGCCGGCGATGGCCCAGCAACCTGCTGCGTGACCAACGGATCGCCCTCGCCATCATCGATACCCAGGACGGCTACCGCTGGGTGGGCATGACCGGCATCGTCGAGGTCGTGACGGACCAGCCGACGGCCCAGGCCGATATCGCGGCGATGGCGCGGCGCTATCACGCCGACGAGCCCGACGAAGCCGAGCGGCTCATCCACGATCGGTTCGAGCAGCAGGCCCGGATCAGCTTCCGGATCCGACCCTCGTCCATCACCGACCACCTCGACTGACTCGGAGCGATCGATGCGCTTTGGATTGCAGCTCTGGTCGCAGCAGACCGATTGGCCCGGCTTCCGGGACGCCGCACTCGCGGCCGAGGAGGCTGGCTGGGATTCGGTCTGGACATGGGATCACCTGAATGCGATCTTCGGCCCGTGGGAACAGCCCATCTTCGAAGGCTGGAGCGTCCTCTCGGCGCTCGGCCCGCTGACCACGCGGATCCGCCTGGGCCTCATGGTCGGGGCGAACACCTTCCGCAATCCCGGCCTGACGGCCAAGCTTGCGACCACGCTTGACCACGTGTCCGGCGGTCGCGCCGTCCTCGGCATCGGCGGGGCCTGGTTCGAGCGCGAGCACGACGCCTTCGGGATCGACTTCGGTTCCGGCTTCGGGGAGCGGCTGGATCGGCTGGATGAGTCGGTCATGCTCCTGCGCCGGCTGCTGGACGGCGAGCGGTTCAGCCACGACGGCCGCTTCTACACGATGCACGACGCCCTCTGCGAGCCGCGGCCCATCCAGAAGCGATTGCCGATCCTGATCGGTGGCTCCGGGCCACGCAAGACGCTCCGGACCGTCGCCAGCCGAGCGGACGCGTGGAACACCTCCGGCACGCTGGATGAGGTCCGCGGCCATCTCGACATCCTGGCCGAGCACGGTGCCGACATCGGGCGCGACATCGCGACGATCGAGAAGAGCATTAGCTTCCCGATCATCCTGCGCGACGATCCGGCCGTCGCCGCCTCGGCCTATGGTGCCCTGCTCGCAAACAACGGGGTGACCGACATGGGCAAGGTGCCGGTCCTGCTCGGGTCGCCCGATGAGGTCGCCGACCAGCTTCGCCCGTACGCCGAGCTGGGCTTCGAGACGGTCATCGTCCGGATGCCCGCCCCGTACGACCGTGAGACGATCGACCGCATGGCCGTGGTCCAGGAGCGCGTCGGCACGTGAAGGTCGTCGCCCTCGCCGGCGGCACCGGAGGCGCGAAGCTGGCCCACGGGCTGCAGCTCGCGCTGCCACCGGGCGACCTGACCGTCGTCGTCAACACCGGCGATGACACGGAGCGCCACGGCCTCCTCGTCATGCCGGACCACGACGCGGTCATGTACATGCTGGACGGACGCTTCGACAACGAACGTGGCTGGGGCATCGCCGACGAGACCTGGACCGTGATGGACGAACTCGAGGGCTATGGCGAAGAAGGCTGGTTCCGGCTGGGGGACCGCGACTTCGCGACGCACATCGCGCGCGGCGCGCGGCTGCGGGCTGGGGCATCGCTCACAAGTGCGGTCCTGGCGCTACAGACCGCGCGGGGCATCCCGACCGCGATCCTGCCGATGGCCGATGAGCCGGTCCGCACGCAGGTTCGCACGGACGAGGGCTGGCTCGACTTTCAGGAGTACTTCGTCCATCGGCACCAGGCACCAGAGGTCCGGGAGGTTCGCTACGTCGGGATCGAGGCGGCGCGGCCGTCGCCGCAGGTGGAAGCGGCGTTCGCCAATGCTGAGGTCGTGGTCATCGGGCCGTCCAACCCGTTCGTCTCCATCGGGCCGATCCT
>JANONZ010000372.1:0-3255 GCA_031421095.1 Thermomicrobiales bacterium | reverse complement strand
CGCGGACGGATTCGTCATCCTGCCCGGCGGCTTCGGGACGCTGGACGAGCTGTTCGAGGCGCTCACGCTCATCCAGGTCGGCAAGGTCCGGCACTTCCCGGTGGTGCTCGTCGGTCGAGCCCACTGGGCGGGGCTGGTGGGTTGGATGCGCGATACGCTCCTGCCGTCCGGAGCGATAACCGCGCCGGACCTGGATCTCCTGCATATCACGGACGACCCCGATGAGGCCGTCGAGTTCATCCGCACATTCGCGGCCGCCGCTGCGCCGGCCGCCGCTGACGCCTCCGCCGCGACCAGCCCGGACGCGCTGGAGGGGAGCTCCGCTAGCCGGCCATAGAAGTAACGCGCCGAGTGGGGTGTACCTGATGCACCGCCCGCTACTCGATGACGTCGGGTTCCACTCTGACGCTGAGGCGGTCCGGGTTGCCGGCTGCGAGTGGCGGCAAGATATGAGACAACAGTTGCTCCGCGGTCATCGGACGGACCACACCGTTCGGGCTGGTCTGCGTCCAGTCGTTCTTCCCCTTGCGGTAGGTCTGCGTGTAGCCGCGTTTCGTCGTGATGTAGATCGTGCATTCGGTGTTCTTCACGACTGTTCCTTCGGCGGCAGTGCCACCTCGATCTGCCCGTCGACGACCCGGAGCGGGTAATAGCGGAAGCGCCGTACCCGGGTGAGCCGGCGGGCCTCCGCCTTGCGGCCCGGAACATCGACCTTCGGCTCTCGCCCGCCTTGGGTCCAGACCGGGTGATAGACGCCATCGGGGTCCAGGCCGCCCGTCGTCGGCATCTGGACCGGGTCGCCGCTGGCGAGGTCGAAGCGGCCGTCGTGGAGGGGACAGGCGACGACACAGCCGTCAAGGTCCCCGATCGACAAGGGCGCGCTCATGTGTGGGCAGCGGTCATCCGTGGCGACGAGCCCGTCCGTGGTGTGGGCGAGGAGCAGGTCGAGGTCGCCGAGGCTCACGCGGCGCATCGCCCCGAGCGGCAGGTCCGCCACGGAAAGGATCGCCTCGAACGGGCGATCGGACGTGCCGGGGGCCTGGAGCCGGGCAGGGTAGGGGGCGGGGTGGGGGGCGGGTCTGGCGTCCATCGGCGCCATCGTACCGCCGGGACGAACGACGGCCCCGGTGGGGTCCACCGGGGCCGTCGAGTAGAGGAGGAGCCGGGCGTTACTCGGCGACGGGCTTCGGCTGGGCCGACTGGGCCGGCTGCGACGACTGGGCCGGTCCCGTCGATGTCCGGAGGGCGTGTTCGTGCATGGTCACGGCTGCAAGGGCCGCGACGATCGCGGCCGCGGCCCCGATCCAGAAGGTCTGGGCGACGGCCACGCTGAAGGCCTGGTGGATACCCGTGACGATATTGGCCACAAACGGTTCGACGGCCGACCGGAACTCGGCGGGCATGGCCGCCAGGAGCGCCGATCCGAGGTCGACCCCGACGCCGGTCAGCTCGTTCAGGTCGAGATTGCCGCTGGCCCCGGCCTGACCCACGCCGGCCACGACCTGCGGCGGGACGCCGGCGGCGGACAGCTGCGGCCCGAGCTGGTCCGCGAAGCTCGTCCCGAAGACCGTGCCGACGATCGCCAGCGAGACGGAGCCGCCGATCTGGCGGAAGAACGTGAGGTTCGAGGTCGCCACTCCGAGTTCATGGAACGGCACGGCGTTCTGGACGATGATCGTGAACACGGCGAACGTGGGCCCGACGCCCAACCCGGCCAGGAACATCCAGAACCCGACGATCGGCAGGGCGGTGTCGGCGGTCAGCTGGGTCATGAGGGCGGCCGAGAGGCCCATGAGGACGATGGCTCCGACGGTCAGCCACTTGTAGCGGCCGGTCCGCGAGACGATGAGCCCGGACACGATGGAGCTGAAGATGAGCCCGACCATGAGCGGGAGGATGGCCAGGCCCGACCAGGTCGGGCTGAACCCGTGGACGAATTGGAACCAGCGGGGCAGGAAGATGACCGACCCGAAGAAGGCGAAGCTCGCGAAGAACGACGCCACCATGGAACTCGAGTAGGTCCTGTTCCGGAACAGATGGAGCGGGATGATCGGCTCTTTCGCCCGTTTCTCGGCGAGGATGAACAGGACGACCCCGATGAGTCCCACAGCCATGAAGCCGCCGACCGTGGGATCCGTCCAGTCACCGAACTGCTTGTTCGTCAGGCCGATGAGCAGGAATGTGATGGCCACGGTGAAGATCGCGCCACCGAGGATGTCGAAATCGCTTGAGGCGCGCGCGTTCTTCACGGTCGGCAGCAGCCGGTTGATGACAAACAGGGAGACCAGCCCGATCGGGATGTTGACGTAGAAGATCCAGTGCCAACCGATGTTCTCGGTCAGGAAGCCGCCCACCAGCGGCCCGATGACGAACGCGATCCCGAACACGGCTCCGAACAGGCCCTGGTACTTGCCTCGCTCGGCCGGCGTGAACATGTCTCCGATGACGGCCAGTGCGACCGGGAACAGCGAGCCTGCGCCGATCCCCTGGAGACCCCGGAACAGGATGAGCATGCCCATGTTCTGGCTCAGACCCGACAGCGCGGAGCCGATCAGGAAGATGACGATGCCGATCATGAAGATCGGCTTGCGGCCGTACAGGTCCGACAGCTTGCCCCAGAACGGGACGCTGATCGTGCTGGTCAGGAGGTAGATCGTGACGGCCCAGACGTAGTAGTCGTTGCCGGACAGCTGGGTCACGATCGTGGGCAGCGCGGGTCCGACGATGGTCTGGTCCAGGGCGCCGAGGAACAGGCCGAGCATGACCGCGAAGAGGATCTCCATCTTCGCGCGTTGGCTCAGGCCGAGGGCCGGGTCTTCGGCGAGCGACGGGGTATACCCGTTGGACTCCGCCGGGGATGCTTCCATGTTCGTTCAGTCCCTCCCCTGGGATTCGTGCGTGTGGTGGGGACCGGATCCGCGATCCGTCAGCGTGGATGCGACGGCGGTCCGGAGATCGGCCATGGCGGCGGCCACGCCCTTCAGTTGGGTCTCGTCCAATCGGTCCAGGATGCGCTCGAGGATCTCCTGGCGAAGACCCTCCACGTCATCCAGCATCCGTCGCCCGCCGGCCGTGATCCGGACCAGGACGACGCGTCGGTCCGTTGGGACGCGATCGCGCTCCACGTAGCCTCGCTCCTCGACCCGATCGATGATGCCGGTGGCACTGGAGACCGAGACATCCAGCATCTCGGCCAGGTGGCTCATCGCCATCTCGCCGTGGCCATCCAGCAGGTGCAAGACGTGGAGCTGGGTC
>JANONZ010000371.1:0-2888 GCA_031421095.1 Thermomicrobiales bacterium | reverse complement strand
GGCGGTCCATCGGCCGTTCCTGCACGGTCGAGTGGCTGCGTCCAGATCTGCCCGGTCGTGCCGTCCGTGTAGGCCATCAGGCGAACGGAGTCGCTCATGACCAGGGCGGGGATGCCGACAGAGCCGCCGGCCGGGATGGCGACGACGGTCTCAGGCGCCCATGATGCGCCCCCGTCGAGCGATCGCCGGAGAACGAGTCGCTGCGTGACCGGCTGTGGCCCTCGCTTTGACCATGCGGCGAACAGCGAACCATCCGAGGCCGCGATCAGTGTGTGGCGCGCGGCATCCGTCCCGCCCGACAGCGAGACCGGATCGGACCACGTCGCGCCACCATCCACCGACCATCGGGTCTGGATCATCCCCCAGAAGCCGTCGACGTTCTCGCGCGTCGCGAGGACGGTTCGATCTCCGACCACCGCGACATTCCCGACCCAGGTGTCGGCCTGCGACACGATGCCAACCGGCGCCGACCATGCGCTGTCGACCCGACGCGGGAAGAGCACCGTCTCGCTGATCCAGCCTGCCTGGGCCAGCCCGATGGCGAACGCGCTGATGGCGATCCAGTACAACACAAGCTGTGCGACCCATCGGAGCGGGTCCGGGAGTCGCGAGAACCACCGGCCGAGGGTCGTCCTGGGCCGCCTCGCGGTCTGCATCCGCCACACGGAGGCGGACGGTCGGTCTCGCAGGATGACCTCCGCTTCCGCATCGACGGACGCCCTTGCACGATCCGCAGCCTGCGCGAGGATCGCCAGCAGGTCTTCCTCGCAGCGCCACGTTCCGAGCCACATCGATGCCCGGGTCCCGTCACGAACCCCGATCACGAGGGCCGGCGCCTGGCTGAACCGGCCGCGTCGGGTGCTCACGGTCTGCACGTCGACGAGACGGAGTCGAACGGTACGAAGCGAGCGATACCGAACCATCAGCTGGCCATCGGCGACGCGGATCCGGCTGGCAAGGACGAGGCTTGCGGAGGCGACACCGGCAACCAGGAGCAGGCCACAGACCACGAGGACGTCGGCGCGTCCAGGAAACGCGAGAAGCGTCAAACCGCCGATCGACGACAGTGCGATCGGAACGATCCACGACACCAGAAGCGGTCGAGTGGAAAACGGACGCTCGGCTGAGAGGAAGGTCGACATCGGTCAATAGTCTCGCCCGACGGCTCGGACGAATCGATGCCTCGATGGTCGGGGCGGCGTTTCGGTCGCGCCAGCGAACGTCAGATGACCGCGAGCTGCCGGGCTGACGGTCCGGATCGGAAGGGGGCTTGACGGGGTCGAGGGTCGGGCGGCGTTCGTGGCCCGCCGCGTGGCGGGGGCCCCGCGTGGCAGAGGCCCCTGCGTGGCAGCACGCCGCCCTCGTTTCGGCTGTCGAGTCATGCCAGGACTCGTATGGCCGAACGAGGTGCCGAATTCTTGGTCGCGGCGACATTCCAACCTTCTGCTGAGCGTGGCCAAAGGCTCGAACGCCGATTCGGACGCGTGCATGAGCGAATCTTCGGCCCTACGAGTCCGTGGATGCATCATCTGCTCAGCGCCAGTCTCTCGGAGAGCTGGGCCTAGATGTTCTTCCCAACCAGGTTGTTGACGGGCACCCGGCTCATCGGCGGCTGTCCGGCGAGTGACCAATGTGGTCGTCGTCGATTGTAGAAGTCGAGGAAGCGAGCGAGGCTCGCGACGCGCGCTTCCGGTTCGGTAAACGGTTCGGCGTAGGCCCACTCCTTGAGCAACGTCCGGACCAGACGCTCGGCCTTCCCATTCGTCTGTGGCCGATACGGCCGCGTGAACCGGTGGCCGATCCCAAGATCGTCACAGGTGACGGCGAAGTCTCGGCTCCGATAGCAGCCGCCGTTGTCGGTCAGGATCCGCTCGATCGTGATGCCATGGGCCGCATAGAAACGCCAGGCCCGTTCGAGGAAGCCAGCCGTCGTGACCGGCGATTCGTCGGCGAGTTCCTCAGCGTAGGCCAGCCGGCTGTGGTCGTCGATCGCGAGGTGGACCCGGTTCCAGCCGATGCCGCGATGCCGGTTGACCTTGATGCCGGCGATCCGGTGACCGCCACCCGGCCCGATCCGACCGAGCATCTTCGTGTCGAGGTGGACGAGCTCACCCGGCCGTTCGCGCTCGTAGCGGACGACCGGTGGCCGGGGCTCAAGTCGGTCGAGTCGTCCCAGACCCTCGCGCCGGAGGATGGCGTACACCGAGCTGTGCGCGAGTCCCGCCTCCCAAGCGAGGATGTGCGGCCCCACACGCAGCTCGCGGCGACGGGCACACAGGCGAGCGACGAGGTCAGCCGGGTGACGGCGAGCCTGGTGGTGGACGGCGCTCGAGCGATCGCTCAGGGCTCCCATCTGGGTGCGGTGCCACCACTTCGAGCCGGTCTGGCGGCTGATGCCAGCAGCTCGGGCCGCGGCCGTGATCGTCCAGCCAGACAGGATCCGATCGGCCAGGAGACGCCGACCGTGCGGAGTCAGTCGGGCATTAGGATGCGGCATGAGGGTCCCTTCTTCGACTGTGGCTTGCAACACCAACAGCCGAACGATAGGGGCCCTCAGCCCGTCAACAACCTGATTGGGAACTAGACCTAGCGGGCCTCGCTAGACTCGGGCTCTTCTGTTCAGGGTGGCTCGTCTGGGACATCGCCGAGGATGGCCGGTGACGTGTGCCTCATCTCGTCGGGCGGACTCCGGCGGTCAGCTCGAGCGGCGGCGATGGGGCCACTTACAGGCCAAACGACTCTTGACACGCGAGGTAGGTCGCAATAATCCTCACCTGAGTCGGCCACGTGGCGAATGCTGTGCGGCATCGACCGTGAGAAAAAGAGAGGTTGTCATGGAAAAAGGGAGCTTCTCGAAGCCAACCGAGACCCGCGATCTCTCCGGGATG
>JANONZ010000370.1:0-6495 GCA_031421095.1 Thermomicrobiales bacterium | reverse complement strand
GGCGTCCTCCGGGCGGTCTCGCGGCCCACCCACGACCGCCTGATCGTCGATCAGCTGGCCGCGGCGGTGGCAAAGAGCGGGGTCGGCGACCTGGAGCAGGTCCTGAACGGCGGAGAGACCTGGACGGTCGAGTAGGGCAGGTCGAAGGAGCGAACGATGCATTGTCCGGTCTGCGGGTTCGACAACCTGACGGGCGTCGACGTCTGCGATAACTGCGGCGCGGACATGGCCGGGCACGACGTGCCCCAGCCGCCGTCGACCTTCCAGACGCGATTGCTCGGGGAGCACCTCGATGACCTTGGCGGCCCACCACCGCTGACGGTCGGGCCCGATACCCCCTTGGACGTCGCGATCGCCCGGATGCACGAGGCCGAGGCGGACTGCGTGCTGGTGACCGTCAACGAACGCCTGGTCGGCATCTTCACGGACCGCGACGCTGTCGTGAAGGCCGCCGGCAAGCGGCTCTCCGCATTCCACGTCCGAGACTTCATGACACCGGACCCGGTCATCCTGCGCCACGACGATCCGATCGCCCTGGCGATCCACAAGATGGCGGTGGGTGGCTTCCGCCACATCCCGATCATCGAGGACGGCCGGCCGACCGGCGTGGTCAGCGCCCAGGATGTCTTCCATCACCTCGCGGAGACGCTCAGCTGACCGCGCGCGTCGCGATCCTGGCCGATGACCTGATCTGGGCGACCCGCCTGGCCGATCTCGTCCGTGGTGCCGAGGGTAAGGCCGTCCCCGTACGGACCATGGCGGCGCTCGCCGAGGCACTGCCCGACGTCGACCGTGTCGTCATCGACCTGACCGCCCGGGCCTACGACGGCGTGGCCGCCATCGAGCTCGCCCACGCGGCCGGCCGACCGGTGCTGGCCGTCGGCCAGCACGACGACGCCGAGCTCCGTCGGCGGGCGCTCGCGGCTGGTGCAGGGCGTGTCTTCGCGTACCGACGCCTGTTCGAGGATGGTCCCCGCCAGCTCGCCACCTGGCTCGCCGAGGACCGAGACGCGGAGTCGCCCGCATGATCTCGTCCCGCCCTGGCATCCCCGCCGAGCGCTATCGCGACCGGATGGCCGCGGCCCAGGCGCTGGCCGACGAAGCCGGGCTGGCTGCGATCCTGGTCGGCGTCGGGGCGGACCTGCGCTACCTGACCGGGTACCCGGCGATGGCCCTCGAGCGGTTGACGATGCTCGTCATCCCGGCATCGGGCGGTCCGTCCCTGGTCGTCCCGCGCCTCGAGGCGACCCCGGCCCGGTCGTGCCCGGCCGCTGCCGCCGGCGACCTCCCGGTCGTCACCTGGGAGGAGTCGGACGATCCCCACGGCCTGGTCGCGACGATGATTCGCGACGCCAACGCGGCCCGCGAGGCCAACGGCGAGGCACTGGAACGGGAGCTGCGGGTCGCGGTTTCCGACGACCTGCCGGCGCGCCACCTTCTGCGACTCCAGGACCGACTGGGCGAGGCCCGGCTGGAGCTGGCCTCGACCATCCTGCGCGAGCTGCGGATCGTGAAGGACGCCGACGAGATCGTGCTGCTCACCCGCGCTGCACATGCCGCGGACAGAGTCGTCGCCGCGATCGCGGCCGGTCGACTCGTCGGTCGGACGGAGGCCGATGTCGCCCGCGAGGTGCGCGAGCGGCTCATCGCGGAAGGGCATGACGACGCGCACTTCGCGATCGTCGGGTCCGGGCCAAATTCGGCGTCGCCGCACCACGAGGCGTCGGAGCGCGTCATCGCTGCCGGTGAGCCGATCGTGCTCGACATCGGCGGCACGATCAACGGGTACGGTTCGGATATCACGCGGACCCTGTGGGTCACGGGCGGCGATCCGGCCAAAGGTCCGGACGAGCGTTTCCGTCACCTGTTCGGCGTGCTGCGTGGCGCGCAGGCGGCCGCGACCCATGCGGTCCGCCCGACGGTGACACCCGAAGCAGTCGATGCCGCGGCGCGCCGGCCGATCGAGGCCGAGGGCTACGGCGACGCGTTTTTCCATCGGACGGGCCACGGCATCGGGCTGGAGGGTCACGAGGACCCCTACATCATCGCCGGCAACCTCGAGCCGCTGCGCGAGGGCATGACCTTCTCCGTGGAGCCCGGGATCTACCTTGTCGGGGAGTACGGCGCGCGGATCGAGGACATCGTCGTGTGCGGCCCGGACGGCCCGATCGCACTGAACCAGGCGCCACGCGAGCTGTACGTCGTCGACGGCTGAGCCGTCCGGGCTCCCGCGAGACAGCCTCGCGCGGCGCGCGGCGCGGTAGAACCCGGGTCGAGTCGGCGCGGTCGAACCCGGGTTGATGCCCTCGTCCTCGACGCCCGAGCCCCACCCCTGGGGCGCCGTTCCAGCTGGGAACGGATTCGCGATGAACGCCTCGTGGTCCGATCCCCAGACAGCAGTCCATGACCGTTTGAGTGAGGGACCACGAGGGACTTGTACGAAAAGCGTTCCCCAGGGGAACGGCCGAGCGGCCTGCGGGGGAACGGCCGGGCCTGCGGGGGAACGGCCGGGCCTGCGGGGAAACCGGACGCTGGCCCTGCACCGCTACTTGGACCCGCGAACCCCACCGTCCACGAACAGGCCGCTGCCCAGCACGAATCGCGCCTCGTCAGAGGCCAGGTACAGGGCGGCCGCGGCCACGTCCTCGGGCCGACCAAGGTCTCCGGTGAGCTGCCGCTTCTTGAGGAGTTCCAGCCCGGCCACGGGATCGTCGTAGCTCTCCGCAAGGTAGCGATCGACGAACGGCGTGTGGATCGTCCCAGGCAGCAGCGCATTGACGCGAATCCCATGCTGCGCGTAGTCGGCCTGCATCTGACGGGTCAGTGACAGCACGGCTCCCTTGGAGGCAGCGTACGAGGCGCGATTCGCGAGACCGATCTCGGCGATGCACGACGACATGTTGACGACGGAGCCGCGCCCGGCGGCGATCATGTACGGCAGGACCGCCTTGGCCACCAGGAAGACGCCCCGGACGTTGACGGCCATCACCCGGTCCCATAGCTCGACGGACGTCTCGTGGAGGACCCCGACCCCGGCGATCCCCGCATTGTTGAACAGGACGTCGATCCGCCCGAAGTCGGCCACGACCGCGCTGGCGAGGGCCACGGTGGATGCCGGGTCAGTCACGTCGACCGTGTAGGACCGGCTCTGGCCGCCGGCAGCCCGGATGCTGGCGGTGGTCTCGGCGGCGGCCGGCGCGTTGATATCGGCGACCGCGACAGCGGCTCCTTCGGCGGCGAACAGGAGTGCCGATGCGCGGCCGATGCCGGAGCCGCCGCCCGTGATGAGGCAGACCTTGTCGGCGAGGCGCAACGTTGGATCTCCGTGCGGGTTGGGCGGTCAACGATAGCGCCCGAGGTGCCGTGCCGTTGCCGGCCGGGCTCCGGCAAGACGGCCTGGGGTATCATCGGGCGACGGGTCGTGCCCGATGCGCCCCGCTCGATGCTCGAGATCCTATGACCACAATGTTCCGGCGTCGGTCCGACGCAGCCGCTCCAGTCCCACATCGCCAGCTCTGGCCATCGTGTCGATGAGCCGTCGGCATCACGGTCGACCGCACCACCACGCGAACGGCGTCACGGAGTCGTCTCGACCGGCCGCAGGCGTGAGCCGCACGTCGCTGTCCGTGCCGGACACGGATCTGCCAGCGAGTGCCGGAGCTGTTGCCGCGCGCCCCGCGAACCTGGGTGTACCCGGGCGACCGGCAGGGAGCTTGCCCCAGCCAGCGGTTCCTGCCGCGTCGCGTGCGGTTCCTGCCGCGTCGTTTTCGGTTCCCGCGGCACCTGCTGGCCCCATCGATCCAGCTCATAACGGCCGATCCTCCTTCCCGACGGCAGCCGGCCCCGGGTCAAGCGGCCGGTTGCCCGCCGGGAACCCCCCGACCTCGGGATCCGGCCTGGGGGTCCAGTCGCCGCGGCTGGACCACAGTGTCCAGTGCACCGCCCCACAGCTGCGTCGGTTCATCAAGAGCCGGCCATACGTGCCGATGCACGAGCTGCGCCGCCGGTTCGGGATCGATGGAGAGGACGACGACGTGACGGCTGTCCGGGTCGAGCCCGGCACGGTCTACGTGGGCCTTCCGAACCGTGAAGGCATGCTGCTGGGGGAGCTGCTGCGGGCCGGCGAGATAGGCTACGAACTCTCGCTCGATCCACGATCGCCGATCGTCATCGGCGTCTACCCGATGCGGCCGATCACCCGCAGCTGAGCCGCTCGCGTCGGACCAGCCCGCCGGCAAGCTCTGACCCGGCGGCAGATCCATGCTCAGCCTCCCGCCAGATCCGGCGCGGCGAGGCTAAGACCGGCCTACTCGGCCATCGGGCACCCGGCCGTCAAGCGGACCAGGCCATCGGATCCAAGGCCATCGGGCACCCGGCAGTCGACTGTCGGCTAGGCGACACCCTTGTCGGCGTCGTAGGTCCGCGGCAGCGCTTCGACGGCCGGGTGCGGCGTTCGCAGGTCGCGGAGGTCGGCCTGGTCCAGGCCCGCCAGGCGCGGCAGGTCAGCGGCCTGCGTCCGCTGGAGGCGACCGGTCAGCGTCGACAGGATGAGCCGCTGGACTTCCGGCACGACCATGATGCCGCGCAGCGCTTCGCCTGAGACCTCGAGCAACGTCGTGCCCGTGTCGGCGACCACGTCTGCGGTTCGCTGGCTACCGGTCAACGCGCCGATCTCGCCGAAGAAGTCGCCCGGTCCCATCGTCGACAAGCCACGGAAGCCACCCTGTTCCGGGATGCCGGCCGTCGTCGCGCCATCCAGGATGAAGAAGGCGCTCGAGGCAGCGTCGCCGTGCTCCAGGATCCGGGTCCCGTCTGGAACCTCGCGGACCGTTGCGTCCTTGATGAACGCGGTGCGCTGCTCGGGGGACAGCCGGCCGAACGTCGCAAGACGGCCTGTCAGGCGATCGAAATCGGCGAGCGTTGCTGCCCGGACCGGCACCGTGGCGAGGCCCGCTGCACCTGCCGCGCCACGAAGCCGCTCCGCGGCCGCCCGCCAGGTCGAGACACCCAGCCCGGGAGCCACCAGGATGAACGCGGCCGACACGAACAGCAGGCACGACGCCAGGACGATCAGGAGACGGATGTCCACGACATCGGCCAGTCCGGCACCAGCCATCCCGAACAGGAAGACGACATCGCGCATGACGGCGAACGAGGAGAAGACGCGGCCGCGCAGCTCGCGCGGCGTATTCCGCTGGAGGAGCACGGCGCGCGCCACGGCCGACGGGGAGTTGAGAAAGCCCGACGCCATGACCAGGGCGATGGCGATGGTGATGTTGGTCGAGAGGCCATACAGGACCCCGGCGACGCCCATCCCGCTCATCGCCAGGAAGATCCAGACGGGTTCCGGCAGCCGGCTCGAGAACCTGGCCATGAAGAACGACCCAGCGACGAAGCCGACCGATGTCAGGCCTTCCTGCAGGCCGTACTGGAACTCGGTCGCGCCGAGCACCCTGAGCGAGAAGGGGAGCAAGAGCACATTCCACAGCCCGAAGGAGAAGAACATGAAGGCGCCCACGACAAAGAGCGAGCGGATGACCGGCGTCCCGAACAGTGTCGCCAAGCCGGACCTCAGGTTGGCCACTATGACGCTGACACTTGCCGCCTCGTCCGGCCGTGGCATCTCGTACCGGCCCATCCGCGCGATGCAGCCCGCGGCGAACAGGAATGAGGCCGCATCGATGATGAAAGCCCAGGTCAGACCGACGCTGCCCGCCAGCAGGCCGGCGCCCGCGAAGCCGATCGCCGTCGAACCGAACGAGGCGATCGACAGGAACGAGTTGGCCGAAGCCAGCTCCTCGTCACTGGCGACCTCGGGGATGAGGCTGTCATGGGCCGGGTCGAAAAACTGCTTGACACCGGCGTTGAACAGCAGCAGGACGTACAGGCCCGGCAGGGCGATCGCATCGATGCCGATGACGACCGCGATGAGCCCGACCGCGACCGCCTGGACGAGGCATGTTCCGATCATGATCCGCTTGCGGTCGTGGCGATCCACGTAGACGCCCGCGAGCAGCCCGACGACGAGACTCGGTACGGCCGTCGCCATCAGGGTGAGGCCGACGGCCAGAGCCGACCCAGTCGCCCGCCAGACGTAGATCCCCGCGGCTAGGTCCGTCAGCGACGAGCCCGCGGTCGATACCAGCTGGGCCAGCCACAGGAGCGAGAAGTCGCGCTTGCGGAAGACCGCGAACACAGACGGTGCTGGCGCGGCCGCAGCGCTCATCGTTCCTCCAAATGGGCGTTGCCGGCAGAACTCGCGCGGAGTCTACTCGTCCCGCGCACAGACCGTGACTCCTTCCCGCATCCCCGCCGTACCCACGCGTCCCCGCCGTGGCCGCTGAGATGGTCCCCGGTCGCGGCAGCCCGTACACTCGGGCGATGCACCATGACGCACCGAGCCCAGGCCCGGATCCGCGCGATCTGCCCGGCCCGTTCGCGCATCGGGTCGCCATCACCGTCCGATTCGCCGACACCGACGCGATGGGCCACGTC
>JANONZ010000369.1:0-3911 GCA_031421095.1 Thermomicrobiales bacterium | reverse complement strand
CGCTTGGCGAGGACCATCGCCGCATCGAACCGGATGATCGGGAAGCGCCGGGCCACGTCCAGGATCGTCCGGATGACCTGCTCCCGAACGGCCGGATCGATGAAGTCCAGCTGGGCGGTGTCGTTCCACGGGAAGCTCGTTCCATCGTTGCCGTGGTAGACGTAGCGCTGGTCGCCGGTCTGCCGGTCGAAGCGCTTGAAGGTGACGGCCGCGTCGCTGTCGTCCCAGTAATGATCCTCGAGGACGATTCCCACCCGGTCGTCGGACGAGAGATCCGCGCCACCGTGGGTGTAGCTTGGGTAGGGCGGTTCCGGGAGCGACAGGAACCACTCCGGATGCTCCACGACCCAGCGCGAGTCGATGCCCATGTGGTTGGGGACCATGTCGCTGGCGAGGCGGATGCCGCGTGCCCAGGCGCGGTCGCGCAGGTTCGCGTATGCGCCCTCGCCACCGAGATCCCGGGCGATCCGATAGTCGTCGAGGGAATAGGCCGAGGCCACTGCAGCGGGGTTGCCTCGCATCCGCTTGATCTTCTCCGACGCCTCGGAGCGCTCCCAAAGGCCGATCAGCCACAGGCCGGTGACGCCCCACCGAGCGAGCGTTTCCAGCTCCTCATCCGGGATGGCATCGAGCGTCCGGATATCGCGCCCATAGGTGCGTGACAGCTGGTCGATCCAGACGTAGGTGCTCTTGGCCATCAGCACGACCTGTGGCATCCACGCCGAGTCGGACGAGAACGCGTCCGGCTCGGCTTCCGCACCACCGAACGACGGCGCCTCGGCCAGGCCGTCGCCGCCACCCGCGCCACCGCCGAACCGCAGGTGGAGGGCTCGCTCCTCCTCGCCGAGGATGCCGATGGCGATGTCGAGCCGGCGCATCAGGTCCTCGAGTCCCGGGCCCAGGATGGAGCCCCAGGCCGAGCGGATGTAGCGCAACTGCCCCGCCAGCGAGGTGGGGGCGCGGCGGGCCGGCTCGCGCATCAGTTCGATGAGTGAGGTGGCCGCCCCCTCAGTCTCGATCGGCGGACCGCTCGCGAATGTTCGCTCCAGCCCGGCGATGACCTCCTGGTAGCGTGGGTCTTGCGCGAGGATCCGGTCATCGATGAGCTCGCGGAGCGGCCCCACCGCCGGGTTCTCGTTCGAGACGCGGGTCAGCAGCAGTTCCTCGAGACGATGCGCGGGCGGCTCCGGGTCGGGACCCTCGCCCGGGAACTCGTGCCCGAAGCGATCCAGCAAGCCGGTCGCATCCGGCCCGAGGCGCTCCTGCAGGTCCCCGAGGGCACCCGCCATCGCGCCCGGCCGATGGTCCGCCTCGTACCGTGCGACCAGGAGGTGGCCGATCTCGTGCAGGAGTCCCAGCGCGCCGATCTCTCCGGCCTGGATGGAGGGGGTGCCCGCACTTCGGGCGACGTTCATCCGCGCGGCCAGTCTGCGCATACCGGCCGTGTCGGCAACCACCAGATCGCCGCGCGTCCCGATCAGCGGGCGCTCCACCGCATATCGATCGCGAGGCTCGCGCCGAACGTGAAAGTCGCGCATCTGCGAAGCATCGCATGGTCGTCGCCCCGCCATCCGGCGACGCGCAGGCTCAGGCGTCGGCGTCCTCGACCGGACGAGCGGCTGCCACCTGTTCGATGGCCCGGCGAACGAGCTCCAGGCCGGACGGATCGAAGTCGTAGCTCCACGGCCGGATCCGCTCCGGCCGCGAGAGGTCCGCGTCCAGGCCGGCGGCCAGCGCCTCGCGCGACAGCAGGATGAGGTCGGCGGTCTGATCGACGAGCTTGAGATCCTCCGGTTGATCGATGAGCGCGGACACGATCTCCACGCCGCGGGTTCCCGACAGCGCCAGCGTCTCCATGATGTTGTCCTTGCCACGGTCCGACGCACAGATGAGCCCGACACGCGAGCCGGCCGGGAGGCCAGCGATCTCGTGGACCAGCTCCACGTAGCCGGGGCCGACCAACATCGCCACGACCGGGATCCGGCCGGCGGCCAGGACCTGGGCCTCGTCGGCGTGGAAGGTCGTGGTGGCGATGAGGTCGTAGTGGAAGCGGTCCAGGCGATCCGGCAGGTCGTCGAGAAGCGCACCCTCGGCCTCGATCATCCCGGGGAAGGCCTCCACGAGCCGCTCAGCGTCGTAGCCGGCGTCCGCGCTCGTGCACTCGGCGAACAGGACCCGAACGAGTGGACCTGGGCGTTTGCGCTCCGTCGCAGCGGCGAAGGTGGCGGTGGCCAGTTCATCGGCCGTGAAGCCGGCATGCGCGGCACGTCGGAGCATCTCGGCCACGATCCCCGCCAGGGCCTCCGCACCCCGCCGCTGGGGTGGGCGCTCCGCAACGTGCGTGCCGGCGCCGTGCCGACTGATGACGTAGCCCGCGTCGGCCAGCCGGCGGTAGACCGCTCGGATCGTGTTCGGGTTGACCCGCAGGGCAGCGCCGAGTTCGCGGACCGGCGCAAGCCGGGCACCGGGCAGGAGCCGGCCGGAGTCGATCTGGTAGGCGAGCTGCCAGAAGATCTGGGTAGAGATCGGAACGTCCGAATCACGCTCGACATCGAGCGAGCCGCGCCTGGGGCCACTGATGGTCGGGGATGGGCGGTCGTCTGTTGACATAGTCAGCTAGTCCAAATGGTCGTTCAGTTGGCCTAGTTCACTATAGCAAGCACGGGAGGTACCCAGATGGTTGGACGGTGCCGTCGCCGGGATCAGGCCGGCTGCCCGACCTCAGCCAGCGCTCGCCGATAGATCTCGGCGCCGTCGATCCGCTGACCAGGCGAGCTGAATAGCGCGAGGTCGTCGAGGAGCCGCCGCTCCAGCCCTGACGGCACCAACCCGTCCACGAGCCGTGCCGCCCGCGCCGCCGCCCGCAGGACGCTTGCCGTCTCCGGTCGTGCCGGGTCTTCCCAGTACCACCCGTCGCTCGCGAACATCGCCAGGCGCCAGCGCTGGGCTTCCATGAGCGCCAGGAAGGCGGCCCGGTCTGCCGCACCGACCCGGTCCGCCGCGAAGGCGTGGTCGTCCTGGGCGCCGATGACCACGTCCACGTAGGCATCCCGCGCGGCCCACAGATCCGGCGCGCCGGGCATCCGGGCGGTGAGCACCTCGCTGACCACATCGATGCCGGCCGCCAGGCGCTCCAATGCTGCGCGCAGTGGCGCCTTCCAGCGACCGTCCACGGCGTCCGGGCACTCGCCGCTCCAGCGCAGCACACCGTGGTGGCAGCTCCACGAGGTCCGCTCCATGATCTCGATCTGACGGAACGGATGGCCGGCGGGCTCGGTCAGGACGTCCGCCAGCGGGACGATGTCGAAGGCGCCGTCCACTCGGTCGTGGCGTGGCTGGACCAGGTGCTCCAGGAACAGTTCCCGGAAGGGCTGGTGGTGGCCATACAGCTCGCCATCGGTGGCGATGAGGGCCAGTGGTCGCTCGTCGTCGGGGAGTGGCTCGACCGCGAACCGGGGCTCGACAAGGTCACGCGCGAACCGGTCGGCGTCTGAGGTGGCGGACGGTTCGAACGAGACCGCGCTGGACAACTCACGGTCGTACAGCGCCACGATGATGCTCCGCCCGCCACCCAGCTCCACTCGGTACGGCCGGCGAGTCTCGACCTGCCGGTCGATGACCTGCCACGGCGCCAGGATCGTGTGCTTGACGCCGGCCTCGGCCAGGATCCGCAGCGTCGGCAGGTCGACCGCCGTCTCGGGCAACCAGGCGCCGATCGCCGATCGCCCGAAGCGCCATTTGAAATCGCGCAGGCCCCAGTGGATCTCCGTGCGCCGGTCCGCCGCGGAGGCGAGCGGCAGGATCGTGTGGTGGAACGGCTGGGCGATGCCATTGGTGCCGTGGTCGCCGTCGACGAAGCCGCGATACGCGACCGGATCGCCATCCACCAGCCAGCCGGCGAGCGTAGGCCC
>JANONZ010000368.1:0-2682 GCA_031421095.1 Thermomicrobiales bacterium | reverse complement strand
CCTGCGAGGTCGAGCGCGTCGAGGTCGACCGAGTGGGTGTCGAGCTGCACGTCGAAGACCGCTCCGCGGGCGGGACCGGCCCAGTCGACCACGACTGTCACCTGACCCCCGTCGCTCGTCTGCCTCATCTGGCCTGTCGGGTTTGCGGGCGAACTGGGCGGCTCGGAGGCCGCTGGACTCGACGGCCCGGAGGCCGCCGGCGTCGACGATGAGCAGGCGGCGAGCAGGAGGACCGTTACGGCAAGGAAACCCGTGAGTGCGCGCTGAGCGTTCATGTGCATGATGTTGTCGACGTCATCTGAGAGCCTGATGAGTCCGCGCTGAGGATCGGCCAGCGCGAACGCCCGACGTTCCCCGACGTCAAGCAGCGATGACCGCGGCGAGGACGCGCCGCAGTCGCTCGGCGGCCTCGGCCGCGATCGGCGCGATCGCGTCGGGATTCGCGATCCCGAGGGCGGCCACGGGGTCCATGACCTCGACGATCGTTCCGGGCCCCTCGTCGGACTGGCGGAGGACGACGTTGCACGGCAGGAGCGCACCGATCGAAGGATCGATCTCCAGGGCGCGGTTGGCGAGCCCCGGGTTACAGGCGCCTAGGATGAGATACGGGGAGTGGTCGAGACCGAGCTTCGCCTTGAGCGTGGCGGCGACGTCGATCTCGGTGAGCACCCCGAAGCCCTCATCTCTGAGCGCACTCTCGACCCGAGCGCGGACTGCCTCGATGGGCTGGGACAAGGTCGCCGCGAATGTGTATGGAACCGACATCTCGTTCCTCCTTGGGTGGATATTCGTTACGTGGCGAAGCGGAGTGCCGGCCCGTCGTGGGTCGGCACTCCGCTGTGGTGGGCCGAGTCAGCGGCTCGGGTGATGCTGAACGTGGAACTGCTGCATCTGCAGGGGGTTGCCTCCGCCCTTGACCATCTCGTCGTGAAGGGTCGCCATCTGCTTGAGCTGGTCGGCACTCATCGTGCCCATCTGGCCGCCCATCATGCCGGCGCCGTTCTGGCCGCCCATCATGCTGCCAGGACCGATCCCGGTCGGGCTCGGCGTCGGCGTGCTCGCCGGCTCCTGCGCCAAGACCAACCCCGCTGTTCCCAGCATGAGTGCTCCGGTGAGCAGACCGCCCGTGATAAATCCGAGTCGCTTCGATGCCATCGTTCGTCTCCTTCGACTTGCTGTCAGATGCCGAGCAGGCGTCGGGCCTGCTCGAATTCCTCTGATGTGATCTCGCCGCGCGCAAAGCGCGACTTGAGGATCTGTGCCGCGTCGTCAGCCGCGGGACGGTCCCGACCCGGGATCGCTGCCACCACGGCCCACACGATGACGACCAGCAGGACGACCCCGAGGATCATCCAGAGCCAGCCGCCGAGGCCCATCTCCCACCCTGAACCGGTCATCATCTTCGTCGTCTCCTTCGATGTCGGATCCAACTTCGGTCCCGACACTCCGAATGGTCCCTCGGGCAGTTCAAGCGGCCATGCCCGCCTACTTCAAGTTCCGATCAAGAAACGCGGCGCACCGGTATCCGCCTGCTCACCCCACTCCCAGCCCTCGTTCATCTGGTCCTCAGGACCGTCGGTCATCCTGGATCCAGGCCGATAACCTGGGGCCGCGCGAGAGCCCCGCGGCCGTTAGGACTCTCGCGGGGGCCGTTGGCGTTCCCAAAACCACATCCACGGACTGGTAGGGACCGATCCGAGCCGACGGGACCCGACGGGACCCGACGGGACCCGACGGGAAGCGTGATAGGGGCAGATCCACGCTCAGCCCTGCGGCCACAACAAGCGCGGCGAGGCCAAATCCAGCGCGGCGAGGCCGATCCCGATGCGTACCAGTCTGTGGGAGGCGTTTTTGGGTAGGTCGGGCCGCGGGTCGGGCCGCGGGCCGAGGTCCCCGGGTCGGGCCGCGGGCCGAGCCCCAGATCGGGCCGCGGGCCGCGTCGCATCGAACCCTTCCAGGGCCGGAACCCCGGCTTCGGCCGGGGTTCGTCTGGTTCCGGGATCAGGCCCTCGGGAGGATGACGCGGAATGTGGCGCCCAGACCGGGGCCGTCGCTGATGGCCTCGACCCGGCCGCCCATCGCTTCGGCGAGGGCACGGGCGATGGCGAGGCCGATGCCGGAACCGCCAAGCGCGCGGGATCGGGACGGGTCGACGCGATAGAAGCGTTCGAAGACGCGTTCCAGTTGCTCCTCGGTGAGGCCCGGACCCTGGTCGGTCACTCCGATGGTGACCTCATCCGAGTCCGTCCTCGCTGACAGGGTCACGGCACTCGCTCGCGGGGAGTACCGGATGGCGTTGCTCAGGAGATTGTCGAGGATCTCCCCCAGCCGCTCGGCATCCGCGCGCACCGTCGGTCGTCCCGGTCCGACATCGATTCGGACCTCGATATCGTGCTCATGCGCCTGGGTGACGAAGCGCTCACGGGCCGCCAGGAGGTGCCCCGGCACGGCGACAGTCGTCAGCGATATCGAAAGCTGGCGAGCCTCGGCACGCCAGAGTTCCTGGAGGTCGTTGACAAGGCGCGACAGGCGTGCCGTCTCGCCGCGGAGGAGCTTCCAGGTCGGCTCGGTCGGCTTGATGACGCCGTCCTCGAGCCCTTCGAGATAGCCGTCGAGCGTCGCCAGCGGGGTCCGTAGCTCGTGCGCGACGTCGCCGACCAGCTGGAGACGACGCCGTTCGGT
>JANONZ010000367.1:0-1957 GCA_031421095.1 Thermomicrobiales bacterium | reverse complement strand
GGGACGTCAACGTGCTCAAGGGTGAGGATGCCCCTGACGTGACCGATGAGTCGAGCGTGCGGGTGTCGATCCGCCGTGTGGTCGCCGACGAGCCGGATCGATTCCGGGCAGCCCGAGAGGCGCTGTCGGGTCTCCCGATGCCGGTCGTGCTCGTCGGGGCGGGTCGGGGACCTGAGCGCTCATGCGCCACCGGTACGGCGATGTACGTCTCCTTCGCGCCGCCGCGGGTCGTGGTCGCGATTCATCCCGGATCGAAGACCTGCCTTCTCATGGAGGCCACCAGTCGGTTCAGCATTTCGGTCCTCGGCGAGGAGCACCTGGCCCTAGCGTTCGATGCCGGTCGGTCGGGCCAGGGGTCCGACAAGTTCGCCGCCCTTGGGGTCACGGTGGTGGCCGACGAGGCGGGAACGCCGGCCATGACCGACGCCCGCCTGATCCTGTGGTGTCGGATCATCTCGCGCGAACCGGTGGGGGATCACGTCCTGTTCATCGGCGAGGTCGAGACGTACGACCGCTCCGGGCTTGATGACGCAACGGCGGGGCCCGCGCTCGTCCGCCATCAGCGACGCTATGGGAGCATGGGCCTGTGGCTGAGCGACGAAGCCCCGGAGGGCTACCCGACGTGACGGCGCGGCGGATCGTCGTCGCCCTGTCGGGCGCGTCGGGGGCGATCTACGGGATCCGCCTCCTCGAGGTCCTCGCGGCCGACCCGACCATCGAGACGCACGCGATCATCTCGAAGGGCGCCGCCGCCACGATTGGCTACGAGACCGATCGCGATCCTACGTCCGTTGCCGCCCTCGCCGACGTCGTCCACGACGAGGCCAACCTTGCCGCGTCCCTGGCGAGCGGAACGTTCCTCACCGCCGGCATGGTCATCGCGCCATGCAGCGTCCGGACGCTCGGCGCCATCGCCAACAGCCTCAACGAGAACCTGATCGTGCGCGCCGCGGACGTCCACCTGAAGGAACGCCGGCGCCTGATCCTCATGGTCCGCGAGACGCCGCTCCACGCCGGCCACCTGCGGCTTATGTCCGAGGTCACCGCGGCGGGAGGCATCATCCTGCCGCCTGTGCCCGGGTTCTACGTGCGGCCGACGACGATCGCTGAGCTCGTCGATCACAGCGTGGGCAAGGTCCTCGACCTTCTTGCCATCGAGCACGCGCTCTACCGGCGATGGAATGGCCCGGAGCGCGATCCGGAGCTTGAGGGCCGGCCGCCGCTCGATTGACCGCAACATCCGTTGCTGTCAGACTCGGTGACTGAAACATTCGTGCCACCTGACAGCACGGGACGGTCCCCGACCAAGCCGACGACCAACAGGAGATGTGGTGGACTACCTCGATCTGCGTGACTGGCTTGTGCGCGCGCGCGAGCTCGGTGAGGTCCGCGACGTCCCGGGAGCGAGCTGGCAGGAGGAAATCGGCCACGTCACCGAGATGCTCCATCACACCGATGACGCTCCGGTCGCCGTCTTCGACCAGATCCCCGACTACCCCGCCGGCTACCGGATCCTCGTCAATGCCAACGCCACCCGACGGCGTCTCGCGCTGACACTCGGGCTGCCGCTCGACATCAGCCGGCGCGACATCATGGACGAGTTCCTCAAGCTGACCGAAGGTGATCGGGCGATTCCGCCCGTCTTCCAGGAGACCGGCCCGGTCTTCGAGAACGTCTTCCACGGCAAGGACGTCGACGTCCTGAAGTTCCCGACGCCGTGGTGGCACCCGCTCGACGGCGGGCGCTACATCGGGACCGGCGTGGCGGTCGTGATCAAGGACCCCGACTCGGACTGGATCAACGTCGGGACGTATCGGGTGATGATCCACGACGACAAGCGGGTCGGGATCTACATCGCTCCCGGCAAGCACGGCAAGCAGTTCCAGGACGCGTACTTCAAGCGTGGCGAGCCGTGCCCGATCGCGATCGTGTGCGGCATGGACCCGCTCCTCTTCCT
>JANONZ010000366.1:0-6459 GCA_031421095.1 Thermomicrobiales bacterium | reverse complement strand
CTCGGTCGGCTTGATGACGCCGTCCTCGAGCCCTTCGAGATAGCCGTCGAGCGTCGCCAGCGGGGTCCGTAGCTCGTGCGCGACGTCGCCGACCAGCTGGAGACGACGCCGTTCGGTTGCTTCCAGGGAGGCGGCCATCGTATTGAACGACTCGGCGAGCTCGCCGATCTCGTCGTTCGAAGAGACCGGCACGCGCTCGGCGTAGCGGCCCGCTGAGATCCGGGCGCTGGCTCGGGCGAGCCGGTCGACCGGTCGCGAGAGGCGGGCAGACAGCGCGATACTGACGATGATCGCCGCCAGGGCCGCAGCTACAACCGCGACGACGAGTGCCGTCTGAACAGCCTCCTGGAAGGCGGCTCGCACGAGTCCGCTCATCATGTCATCCATCGCCGCCATGCCTTCCGTCGCGTGGCCCATCGCGGACTCGAAGACGCCAGGCGCAACGAGCCCGACCGCGACGAAGAGCGTGGCGCTGCCGACGACGACCACGACGAGGTGGGACAGGAGCAGGCGTGTCCGCAGCCGCCACCTCGGGTCCATCGGCCTCATCGGGCGCGGAACCGATAGCCGGCCCCCCGCACGGTTTCGATGAACGTGGGTCGGACGGCGTCCTCGCCGAGCTTTCGGCGGAGGTTGCCGAGATGCACGTCGACCACGTGCTCGTCAGCGACGTAGTCCATGCCCCAGACGCGGTCGAGCAGCCGCTGGCGGCTGAAGACGACACCGGCATCCTCGGCCAGGGTCGAGAGCAGGTCGAACTCGATCGTGGTGAGCGTCACCGGCTGCCCGCGCAGCGTCACGAGCCGCATCGGTCGGTCGATGACGAGTTCGCCCAGCTCGAGGCGACCGGCCTCGTCCCCACCTCGGTCGGCGCGCGGTCGGCGGAGGAGCGCTTTGACGCGCGCGACGAGTTCGCGCGGCGAGAACGGCTTGACGAGGTAGTCGTCGGCGCCGACCGACAGCCCGACGATCCGGTCGATCTCCTCGGCCCGAGCGGTGAGCATGATCACGTAGGCATCGGAGAACGTACGGACCCGCCGAAGGACCTCGAAACCGTCAAACCCGGGCAGCATCACGTCGAGGACGACGACGTCCGGCCGACGCTCGCGGACGGACTCGACCGCGGACGGCCCGTCCTGCGCAACCGCCACGTCCATGCCTTCGGCTTCCAGGTATCCACGAATGAGCTCGACGATCGGCGTCTCGTCATCCACAACGAGGACCCGGGTGGCGGTCATGGCGCCCGGATCGGAAGCACGACCGTTGCGACCGTGCCCCCGCCTTCCCGGCCGGCAAGCTCGATCGTCCCCCCATGCGACTCGACGATCCAGCGGGCGATCGCCAGACCCAGGCCGGTGCCGGACGGCCTCATCTCGCGCGCACGGGGTCCCCGATAGAGCCGCTCGAAAAGCCGCTCTCGATCCACCTCACCCAGGCCGATGCCCGTGTCCTCGACACGAACGATCGCTTGGCCGCCAAGCACGCCGAGCGCGACGACGACGTTGCCGCCAGGAGGCGTGTACCTGGCGGCGTTGTCGAGGAGGATCCCGAACAGCTCTCGCAGGCGATCGCGGTCACCCTCGACGACTGCGGGCTCGACCGAGGCGACGCTCATCCGGACATGCGGAGCCGCCTGGCGCTCCCGACGCACGGACTCAACGAGCAGAGCGTCCAACTCGACCGAGGCGAACTCGAGCCGGGCGCCGGACTCCGCGCGCGCAAGCGACAGCAGGTCACCGATGAGCCGCCCCATCCGTTCGGCCTCGTCGCGCGCGTCGGCGAGGATCGCCAGGCGCTCCTCGTCCGGCAGGCCCGGGCGTTGGACGAGATCGAGGTTCGCCCGGATCGTCGTCAGGGGCGTCCGGAGCTGGTGCGAGGCATCGCCCAGGAACCGCTGGAGCGCCTGGTGGTTCTGTTCGAGCGCCTCGAGCATCTCATTGAATGCGACCGCCAGCTCGCCGACCTCGTCGCCTCGTTGGCCGCCCTCCACGCGTGCCGCAAAGTCGCCCGACAGCGAGATCGCGCGGGCCGTATCCGTGACGTCGGAAACCGGAGCCAGGGCACGCCTGGCGAGAACGAGCCCGCCGGCGAGGGCGAGCCCGATGACGAGTGCGCCACCCACCAGGAGCGCGCTGCTCACCGTCGCCAGCAGATCCCGCAGCGGCCGTGTGGAATCCGCCCACGCCACGTAGCCGACACGTTGCCCGCCCGGCAAGACGATCGCTTCGACCGCCAGCCGGAGCACGTCGCCGTTGCCGGCGATCTCCCGGACGGCGTGCGCGTGGCGATCCGCCTGCGCGAGATCCGCGGGGATCAGGCCGAGCGCGGTCGCGCCCGGCGGCGCGGAGTCGGCCAGCACGCCGCCGCCTGGATCGAGCACGATGACGCGCCCGCCGGTCGACGCGAGCTGGTTCACGAGCCGCTCGGGCGGGCGAAGAACACCGTCGGTATCGAGGTCCTGGGCGAGTGCGCCCCCGGCGTGCTCGGCATTGGCGAGAAGGCCCGTGTCGAACGAGCGCCCCAGCTCCTCGCGGAGGACGAGGTACATGCCCGTACCGAACGCGATGAGCGCCGCGGCGAGGAGCCCGGTGTAGATGAGCGCCAGCCGGGTCCGGATCGACCGTCGTGGCGGGCGAAGCCTCACTCCTTGAGGACGTAGCCGGCCCCACGGACCGTGTGGATCAGGCGATGCTCGCCGTTCGCCTCGAGCTTGCCGCGCAGGTAACGCACGTACACCTCGAGGACGTTCGACTCACCCTCGAAGTCGTACGACCAGACGTGCTCCATGATCAGGTCGCGGGTGAGGACCTTGCGCGGGTGGCGCATGAGCAGCAGGAGCAGGTTGAACTCGGTCGTCGTGAGCTCGATCGTGCGGCCCACCCGACGGGCCTCCCGGGCGTCGACGTCCAGCTCGAGGTCCGCGAACCGAAGCACCTCGCCGGCCGGCGCGGACTTGCGACGCAACAGTGCATGAACCCGGGCGAGGAGTTCCTCGAAGCTGAACGGCTTGACGAGATAGTCGTCGGCACCGGTCTCCAGCCCCTCCACTCGGTCCTTGACTTCGTCGCGGGCGGTGAGCACGAGGATCGCGACCTCGTCGCCCGCCGAGCGCAGTCGCCGGGTGACCTCCAGACCGTCGATCCCGGGCAGCATGATATCGAGGACGATGAGCTCGGGCAGATGTTCACGGGCCTTCTCGAGGCCCTCCTCGCCCGAGGCGGCCTCGACGACCCGGTAGCCCTCGTAGGCAAGGCCGCGGCGGACGACCGCCCGGATCTTCGGGTCGTCGTCGACGACGAGGATGCGAGTGGCCTCGCTCATCGGATGTGACCTCCGTCAGTGTCAGACGCCATCGTATCGGTCGGGACATGATGTCATCCTGCCCGAACACATCGGCCGACCAAGTCAGCCTCGGCACCAAGGCTGAGAGCCAGATGAGTGGTTGCTGAACGAGTCGCCAGAACGCGCCGGGTGGTCAGCGAGCATCCGTCTGGCAGGTCAGTGGGCCTCCGCGATCTCGCAGATCCCGGGGCCGGCGGGCGACGCCGCGCGTTCGGCATCGAGGGCCGCTTTGATCTCAGGGTAGGCATCGGAGAGGCAACAGGAACAGTTCTCATACCATCGGCGCATGCCTTCGTCGATGATGGGCAGACCGGTCGCCGTCGCACGTGTCGTCGGCGTTTCCGCCGGCTCCGCCGTATGCGTCGTCGGGTCCTCGCCGAAGGCAAGCTGACAGCCGGAACGGCAGAACGCATACGTTCGGCCCTCGTACTCGGTAGTCAGGCCCGCGCTCTCGGCTCGACTGACGTTGACCGTCATCCCGCACACGGGGTCGAGGACGGTTGTCGGACGTTCGCTCATCAGGATCCTCCAGGCATCAGGCGAGGGTCGTTACGGTCGGGAGGTCACCGGAACCTCGGCCGACGAACAGCGCTACTCCGTGACCGTGATCGTCGCCATCATCCCGGCGGTGTAGTGGCCGTTGATATGGCATCCGGCGAGATACGGGCCGGCCTTGGCGAATGTGTACTCGAGGGTCTTCGTCTCGCCGGCCTTGAGGCCGATGCCGGCGTGGTCGTCGTTCATGCCGGGCGTCGCGCTCATCTCTTGGCCGTGCCCCATCTGGGCCGCCTCGTCGCCGAGGAAGAACTCGTGGTCGGTTGCGCCGCTGTTCGTGACGACGAAGCGCACCGGCACGCCGGCCTTCACGGAGATGCTCGCTGGTTCCATCTTGAGCGCATCGGTCAGCTTGACGATGACCTCGACCGCGCTCGCCGAGGAGCCGGCGACGGGCGACGCAGTCACGGCCGAGGGCGCTGTCGTGGACGTTGATCCGCCCGAGCATGCGGCAAGAAGTACGGCGATGGCGGCGATGAGTGGGAGTTGGTACAGGCGCATGGGTTCCTCCTGGCAGGGTCAGACAGCGTCCGCGCTCAGCGGCGCGGACAGCCGCGCTGTGGTTGAGGCGACCCGTGGCGCGCGGAAGCGCCGCAGTCGCAGGGCATTCGAGACGACGGTGACCGACGACAGCGCCATGGCGGCCGCGGCAAAGATCGGATCGAGCAGCCAGCCGGTGAACGGATAGAACACTCCGGCCGCCAGCGGGATCAGCGCGACGTTGTAGGCGAACGCCCAGAACAGATTCTGCTTGATATTGCGCATCGTCGCCCGCGACAGGGCGATCGCGGTCACCAGCCCGTGCAGATCCCCGCTCATCAAGGTCACGCCAGCCGACTCGATCGCGATGTCGCTGCCCGTGCCGATGGCGATCCCGACATCGGCCGAGGCCAGTGCCGGCGCGTCGTTCACACCGTCACCGACCATCGCGACGACGGCACCCGTCGCCTGGATGGCAAGGACCTGGGCCGCTTTCTCCTGGGGTCGGACGTCGGCGATGACCTCGTGGATCCCGGCCTCGGCGGCGATGGCCCGGGCGGTCGTCTCGTTGTCGCCGGTCAGCATCGCCACCCGGATCCCCAGACGACGCAACTCAGCCACGGCGGCCGCGGAGCCCGTCTTCAGGGTGTCGGCGACCGCGATGACGCCAGCCGGCCGGCCGTCGATCGTCACGTAGACGGGAGTCTTGCCGGATGCGGCGAGTCGCTCCCCATAGACCTGGAGCGCGGCGACGGCCTCGCCGACGAACCCCGGCCGACCGACGACGACGCGGTGACCGTCGACCGTGGCTGAGATCCCCTGGCCCGGCTCGGCGGCGAACTCGACTGCCTCGGCAAGGACCGACTGCAGCGTGTCGCGGACATGGCGGACGATCGCCTCTCCCAGCGGGTGTTCCGAGCCTCGCTCGGCGGAAGCCACGAGGCGGAGGAACTCCGATTCGTCGCTGACCGGCCCGTTCGACGCGACGACGACGTCCGTGACGCGGGGCTTGCCCTCCGTGAGTGTGCCCGTCTTGTCGAGGATCACGACCCGAACCTTGTGCAGTCGCTCCAGCGCTTCCGCGTTCCGGAAGAGGATGCCGTTCTCGGCACCCTTCCCGGTCCCGACCATGATCGATGTCGGCGTCGCGAGCCCGAGGGCGCACGGGCAGGCGATGATCAGGACGGCGATCGTGTTGAGCAGGGCGAGGTTGAAGGCGGGCACCGGACCGGCGACATACCAGGCAACGAACGTCAATGCGGCGATGGCGAGCACGATCGGGACGAAGACCCCGGTGACGGCATCGGCCAGTCGCTGGATCGGCGCACGCGAGCCCTGGGCATCCTGGACCAGGCGGACGATCTGGGCCAGGACCGTGTCGGCGCCCACGCGGGTCGCCCGGTAGGTGAAGGCACCCGAGGCGTTCAGCGTCGCACCGATGACCTCGTCGCCCGGACCCTTGCTGGCGGGCATGCTCTCGCCGGTGATCATGCTCTCGTCGACCGCGGAGCGGCCCTCGAGCACCAGGCCGTCGACGGGGAGCCGCTCACCTGGACGGACCAGCAGCACGTCGCCGACGACGACCTGTTCGATCGGGACGTCGATCTCCGCCCCGAACCGCACGACCCGAGCAGTGCGAGGCGTGAGGCCGATGAGCTTGCGGATCGCGTCCGAGGTGTGGCTCCGGGCGCGCGCCTCGAGGAAGCGGCCCAGGAGGATCAGCGTGATGATCGCGGCCGCGGTGTCGAAGTAGAGCGGCAGCATGTCGCCCATCGCCAGGCCGGCGGCGGCGAAGAAGCCCGGGAACAGGATGGCGGCGACGCTGTAGCCGAAGGCCGCCGTCGTGCCGACCGCGACGAGCGTGTTCATGTCCGACGTGCGATGACGCAGGGCGTTGATCGCGCCCCGATAGAACGGCGCGCCGGCGTAGAACTGGACGGGCGTGGCCAGCGCGAGCTGGAACCAGGGATCGGTCAGGAAGGCCGGGAGGAACGGCGCGACCGTCATCCGCGCCAGGCCAAGCAGCAGCGGTATGGTGAGGATCCCCGCCACCAGCAGACGACGGCGGAGATCGGCCATGTG
>JANONZ010000365.1:0-4091 GCA_031421095.1 Thermomicrobiales bacterium | reverse complement strand
CGCCAGTACATGGCGCGACTCTGTGTACTCAGTCCTGAATCGTGAATGGCGAACACGCTGCGGGCGGCAACGTGCCGGACGAACTCCACCGTCTCGGAGAGCTTCGCCCACGGGGCGGCCAATGGCACGGCGAGGATGTCCACACCGTCGGGCGCGACGTCGTACGCGTCGCCGGGATGGAAGAGGGTCGGTTCACCCCGAGCCGTCAGGGTGACGCCGACATTCCCGATCGACGGCAGATCGGAGTGGATGACGGCGTGCTGTCCGCCCACGCCCACGAGCACGGCTGAGCCGAGCGCGATCCGCTCACCTGCACGCAGCTCGGTCGCCCGGTTCGCCAAGGCCGGCAGAAGCTCCAGGGCCCCGCGCTCGGCGCGCACGACCGCCCCGGGATTGGCCTCGAGCAGACCGGGCAGGCGCTCGGGGTCGGCGTGGTCCGCGTGCTGATGCGTCACGACGATTGCGGTCAGGTCGAGCAACGCGAACGCCCCCGCCGCCGAGTAGCTCCCGGGATCGATCAGGACGCGCTGATCGGCGCACTCGACGAGCAGCGCGGCATGGCCAAATCGCTCAATGATCACGGACTCACCTCATCGGGCCGATCGGGACGTGGTCAGTCCAGCGACCACGCCAGATCGAACCCTTCTCTGATCGCGTTGTGCATGCGCCGGGGGGCGAACGCATCCCCGATCACGCGGGTGTCGACGTCCGGCAGCCGCTCCGCAAGAGCCGCGACGAGTTCGTCGCGTGGGACCTGCGGGCCGACCCACACCACCAGGTCGACGTGGTCCAGGCGCGCCGGGCGGTGCGACTCGTAATGGCGGGCATCCACGCCACCATCGCGGACGCGCACGATCTCGTGTGTCGCGAGGACGGTCGTGCCCGCAAGGTCGAGCGCCCGGAGCGCGGCGATCCGCGACACGACAGGAAGCTCACGGAACGCCTCGAAGTAGCGCGTCATGACCGTGACACTCGCGCCGCGGCGAGCGATCTCCTCTGCGACCTGTGCGGCCCAGTAGTGGCCGTCCTCATCGACGACGAGCACATTGCAATCGGCGAGCTTCGCCGGGACATCGGCCAGCCCGGATGCCAGCACGACGCTGCCGTCGCTCACGACATCGGGCACCACGGGCCGGGCTCCCGTCGCGATGACGATGACGTCCGGAGCCTCGGTCGCGATGGCATCGGCGGTCGCCTCGCGGCCGACGTGAACCGTCACGCCAAGACGGCGGACCTCCGCCGCGAGCCACCGTCCCGCATCGGCGAAGTCCGTGTGGCCGCCCGCGTCGGCGCCGTCGCCGGCCTTGCCCCCGAGCAGCGATCCTTGTTCGAAGACCGTCACGCGGTGGCCCCGGGTGGCGGCGATGCGGGCGGTCTCCAAGCCCGCCGGTCCGCCTCCCGCGACGACCACGTGCTTCGGCCGGCTCGTCGGTCGAAGGGCTCCCAGGGTCTCTTCCCGGCCAGCCTCCGCGTTCAGGACACATCTCAGCGTACCGTTGCCCTCGTGGGCGCCGGCCCAACAGGCATTGCATTGGATGCAGGGTCGGATCGCTGCTGGTGCACCCGCCGCGGCTTTGGCGACCCAATCCGGGTCGACGGTCAACGGCCGTCCGAGCGCAACGGCGTCCGCCCAGCCCTGGGAGAGGATCCGCTCCGCCTGATCCGGTCGCTGGATCCGGGTGCAGGCGATGCGGACCACGCGCTTCAGGGACCGACCGACCCGTTCCTGCTCCGCCGCGAACGGGGTCTCGGGGAAGTGGCGGTCCGGCAGGTGGGCAGCGATCGAGTTGAAGTTGCCCTGCGAGAAAAACACGTAGTCGACGAGCCCTGCTTCCTCGAGTCCGCAAGCGAACGCGGCCGTCATCTCCGTCGTCAGGCCGCCATCGGTGAACTCGTCGACACTCAACCGATAGCCAACGATGAAGTCGGCGGAAACAGCTGCCCGGATCTCGGTCAGGATCCGGGTCGCGAACCGAGCGCGTGCGACGTCCGACCCGCCGAACGCGTCCGTCCGGCGGTTGCTGAACGGTGAGAGGAACTGCTGGAGCAGGTGACCCTGGCCGCCGTTGAGCTCCACGCCATCGAGGCCCGCCGTCGCGAGATTGCGAGCCGAGGCGACGAACAGGCCGATCATCTCCTCGACCTCGGTCGCGCTGAGCGGATGGGGAACGCCGCCGCTGCGTGGGCAGGCAATCGCGGAGGGCCCGATCAGGTTTCCCGGGACCGTCGTCGCCGTGTGCTGCCGGCCGCTGTGGTTCAGCTGGCCGACCAGGAGGCTCCCCCGTTCGTGGACTGCCTCCGCCAGCGCGCTCAGGCCCGCGATGCTTGTCTCGCGAAAGGCCGGGATCCCGCCCGGCCCGTGCATGGTCGCAGGGTGTACGCGCAGGGCGTCCGTCACGATCGTGCCGACGCCGCCAGCGGCGATTCGGGCGTAGTGCGCGATCATGCGTTGACCGACCGTATTCGCCTCGGCGAGGTTGGTAGTCGTGGCCGCTCGCACGACGCGGTTGCGCGCAATGCGGGACCCGATCGTCAGCGGCTCGAAGAGGCGCGGGTAGTGCGCGCCGGCGTCCCGGTCCTTCGCGTCTCCCACCGCCGTCGGGCGCTCGCTATGGTCAAGATCGCCCACTAGTCCGCGCCTCGGGCCCGGAACGAGATGAAGATCGCGATCATGCCCACGCCGAGGGTGATCGCCAGGATCAGGACGCCGACCACGGAAGCGGTCTCGAGCCGAAGCTCCGCCATCAAGTTGAGCTGGTAGACCGACAGCGGGCGATTCGACGGGTTCGACAGGAGCGCGACGCTGCCGGTCGCCCGCGCCGCATTCGAGAACGCCAGGATGCCGACGACAGCAATGGTGGGCGCGATAAGGGGCAGCACGATCCGCCTCGCGGTGTACAGCCACGTCGCTCCGGCGCTCCGGGACCCCTCCTCGAGCTCCGATCCGAGCTGACGGAGCGCGCTCTTCACCATCTGCGTGGATATGGTGATCGTCGCCAGACCGGTGACGATCACGAGGATGAACACGGTGCCGTAAACCGGCCGGAGGACCGGCACGCTCAGGAACAGGATGACGTAGGCAAGCCCGACGACGACGCCGGGCATCATGGACGGGAGCCAGACGAAGAAGTCCAGGAAGCCCCGCCCGCGAAGCCGGGTGTTGACGATTAGATAGGCGAGCGCGGAGAAGACCACGATCGCCACGACGCCCGTGGCCACCGCCAGGAAGAGCGTGTTCCCCAGGCCCTCGGACAGCTGGCGTGAGCCGAGCACGGTCTTCCAGTTGTCGAGCGTCCAGGGGTCCGGGATCGAGAAGCGGCCGAAGCGCCGCATAAACGTGCCGAGTGTGACCATCAGGATGGGGAAGACCGTCATCAGGCTGACGATGAACGCCACGGCGCCGAAGGCCGGCCACTTCCAGCGCCCCAGCAGCCGGCGGCGGGCCGACATCCGGCCGGTCACGGTTGTGTACGAGCGCTTGCTTGTGTAGCGCTGCTGCCAGACCACGAGTGGCACCAGCCACAGGAGGGTCCAAAGGCCGACGACGGAGGCGGCCGCGAAGTTCGGCGGCGCAGCGTTCGCGTACCGGTAGATGAGCGTTCCGAGGACCTCAATGCCGGCGGGCAGGCCGAGGATCAGCTCGATCTCGAAGGACTCCAGGGAACGGATCATGCCGATGATGAACGCCACGAGGATGGCGGGAGCCATGACCGGGATCACGATGTGCCGGAAGGTCCGGAACATCGACGCGCCGGCCGATGTCGACGCTTCCTCGAGCGCGGCATCGAGGTTCCGAAATGCCGGGACAAGCAGCATCACCTTGATTGGCAGGGAGCCCGCCAGCAATGAGACCCACACGATCCCGGCCGACGAGAACACGTCGAACGGCGCCTTGTCGATGAACGGGAGGGCCATCAGCCACTGGTTGAGGACGCCCGTGCCTGGGCCCAGGACCATGATCCAGCCAAGCGTGATCGTCAGCGTCGGTAGGAAAACGGCCACCCAGCATGAGAATTCGAAGAGGCGCGCGAACGGCAGGTCCGTGCGCGCGATGAGCCAGGCGATCCAGACGCCGATGACGATCGCAAGCA
>JANONZ010000364.1:0-3476 GCA_031421095.1 Thermomicrobiales bacterium | reverse complement strand
GATCCCGAGGATCGATGTCAGCGCCGCGCCATGTTGGATGGCCTCGAGTGAACTCTCGATGTGGGCGGCGATCGGTGGGAAGGCCGCGATCAATGCTGTGGTGACCCGGTCCCGGACCACCGCGTCACCGGCGATCCAGCCGGCCGTGCCCAGGACAAGGAGCGTCGTCGGGATGGCCGCGAACAGCGCCGAGAACGCCAGGCCGTTGGCCAGCAGGCCACCCGCGGCGCGCCCGTAGGTGTCAAGCACGGCTCGTACCCTCGCGACGCGCGGCACGTCGAGGAATCGCACGAGGATCGCGGTCGGGTCCATCAGTCGATCGGGTTCAGCCGCCCCAGTCCTCGAAGAGAACGGGTTGGACATCCTCCGCTCGCACGCGGCGAGGAGCGGCGACGAGCGCCCGCACTTCTCCACGCCGGACGAACCGCCGTCCACCGAGTTTGATGCTCTGCAGGCGGCCCGCCCGCGCCCAGCCGCCGATCGTGGCCGGCATGAAGTGGATGTTGGTAGCGGCCAGGATATCGGCCGCCTCGGCGAGGGTGATCCAGTCAGTCGCGGGCGCCATCTCGGTCAGTCGGTCGAGGTCGCCGCAGCGGCATCGGCAGGCGCCTTCGGTGCCGCAGGCTTGGCATCGGAGGTGCCTCCGGTCGATGTCGAGGACGCGACACCGTCCGACGAGTCCGAACTCGACGAGCCGTCCGACGATGCCTTGGCGGCACCCGAGGCTACCGGCGCGCGACGTTCCTTCTTCGCCCAGCCGGACCCCTTGAAGTGCACGGCCGGGGCGGTGATCGCCTTGCGGACCGGTCCCTCGCCACACAGCGTGCACGAGGCAGGGCCCGCGTCATGCACACCGTGGAAGGCCTCGAATCGGCTGCCGCACGCGGCACAGACGTAGTCGTAACGGGGCATCTGCAGGTCGTTCCTCTCAGCCGCGCAGCAGGCGCATGCCGCACTTTGGGCAGTAGAACGCGCGTTCGTGGGCCGACGCGAAGCCGCAGTGGGCGCACACCAGCCCGCCGCGGCCAGCGGCTGGGACCGGGCGTTCGATGGTGGTCAGTCCGAGCGCGTACTGACTGGCCAGGATGTTGCTGAGGATGCCCGACAGCAACTTCGCGCCGATCCGGTCGGTGTCGCCGCGGACGCCTTTGCCACCCCACCCGACGACCGCCCGACAGATCATGTCGCCGGTCGCCTCGTCCCAGTGGGCGGCGACGCCACCGACGACGGCGTTGTACTCGGGATAGCCCGAGGTGTCGACCTCACCATCCAGCAGCGAGCACACGAAGGTGTCAAAGGCGAGGTCGACGGCGTCGATCGATTCGAGCACGACCAGGGCATGCCGGGTGATCGGCGAATGGACATGGTGGGCGTTCAGCCACTGCATCGCTTCCGACGGGGAGACGATGTTCGGCGTCGCCTGGCTGAACTCGATGGAGAGTGGCTCGACGACCTCGATCGCCGATCGGGCCAGGCCGACCAGCATCGTCGGAAGTTCTGCGACCGCCTTGGGCCCCGAGTTCATCCGGACGCCATCGCTGCTCTTGCCGGCGTAGTAGAGCTTGAGCTGGTGCTCCTGCGCGACGACCTCTTCGGGCATCATCAGCGAGGCCTTCGTCGGCGGCGCCTTTTCGACGGCGGCGGCCGGGCCGGGACGACTCTTGCGTTTGAGGAATTCGAGCGGCACGTGGAGGCTCCCCGGACTGTCTGGCTGGATCGGCCGTCATGGTAGCAGGGGCCGTTGCGCGGTCGTCAGCGCACGGCCGGGAAGGGACCGGATCCGCGTCGGCGTCAGCCGGACAATCGGGCGCGCAGGCGGCTGACCTGGTCGGCGAGCTCCGCCTCGCGGGCACGGGCGCCGTCGACCACGGCGGCAGGTGCCCTGGCCACGAACGAGGCGTTCGCCAGACGCTCGCGAGCGGCGGCCAGCCAGCCTTCGGCCTCGGCAAGGTCGCGCTCGAGCCGTTCTCGTTCGAGTTCAACGGTCTGATCGTGGACCGCACCAACCCGGACCGCCGCCTCGACGTCGCCGCCCGTGACGATGACGCTCAGGTCGCCGGGCTGCGTCGCGGATGCGAGCGCCTCGGGCGTCAGCTCGCGACGAAGCGGACGGGCGCGCGCGAGTCGCGCGATCCCGAGGCGAAGCGCCTCGAACGTCGGACCCATGGCCGGTGGGACGAACACGAGCGTTTCCAGCCAATCCGCCGCGGGCAGTCGCGCCGAAGCGCGAGCGTTGCGGATCTCGCCGACGAGCGCGATGACCGTGGCGACCTCCCGCTCCGCTGCCTCGTCGCGCTCCCCCACCCCGGGCCAGCGCGCGACCATGAGCAGCTCCGGGTCGGTGGCTCGATGGGGCAGGGCCGCCCAGATCGCCTCCGTGATGAAGGGCATGACCGGATGGAGGAGCCGCAGGTACGTGTCGAGGACCTCGACGAGCGTCCACCATGTCGCCTCGCGCGCCTCCGGGCCGAGCTCCTCGTCGGTCAGGCGCAATTTCGCGAACTCGAGGCCCCAGTCGCAGTACTCGTTCCAGATCGCCTCGTAGACGAGCCGGGTGACCTCGCCGAAGGCGTAGCCGGCCATCGCCGCGTCGACGGCCATCGTCGTCGCCGCCGCTCGAGAGCGGAGCCAGCGGTCGGCCGGGCCCAGGTGGCGCTCGTCCGGGAGCCGCCGCTCCGCGTCGGCGGGGATCGTCAGCGGGCGCGCTCCCAGCACGTAGCGAGCCGCGTTCCAGAGCTTGTTCGCGAAGTTCCGGGCGTGCTCCAGCTTGACCGGCCCGAACCGCTGGTCGTTGCCGGGCGTCGTTCCGTGGATGAGCGCGAAGCGCAGGGCATCGGCGCCCGCCTCGTCGATCATCCCGAGGGGATCGACGACGTTGCCCTTCGTCTTGGACATCTTCGCGCCATCCGGGTCGCGGATGAGGCCGGACAGGTAGACCGTGTGGAACGGCTCCACGCCGGTCAGCTCGAGTCCCAGCATCATCATGCGGGCGACCCAGAAGAAGATGATGTCGTAGCCCGTCTCCATGACCGAGGTCGGGTAGTGAGTGGCCAGATCCGGCGTATCGTCGGGCCAACCCAGCGTGGAGAACGGCCACAGGCCGGAACTGAACCACGTATCGAAGATGTCCGGGTCCTGGCGCAGCTCGGACGCGGGGCGCTCGCACACTTCGCAGGCGTCCGGGCCATCGGCCACCGACGACACCGTGATGTGGCCGTCCGGGCAGTACCAGGCGGGGATGCGGTGGCCCCACCACAACTGACGCGACAGGTTCCAGTCGCGGATATCGGTGAGCCAATGCTCCCAGGTCTTCTCGAAGCGCTCGGGGAGGATGCGTGTCCGGCCGCTACGGGTCGCTTCCAGCGCCCGCTCGGCGAGCGGTCCGGTCCGGATGAACCACTGCGTCTTGAGGCGCGGCTCGACGACGTCGCCACTGCGCTGGCACCGCCCGAGGACCATCTCGTGCGGCGCGCTGC
>JANONZ010000363.1:0-4207 GCA_031421095.1 Thermomicrobiales bacterium | reverse complement strand
TCGCCTGAGCGAATGAGTCGCAGCGCGTCGTGGAAGGCGATGACGGATGTGGCGCATGCGGCGACCTGGGTGATGACCGGGCCGGTCAGGCCGTATTTCATCGACAGCATGCAGGCGCCCATCGATCCGGACAGGGCCGGGACGGCGAACGGGCTCACGAAGCGCGGCCCCTTGGTGTCATGGACGTGCGTGCCATCGATGATCTGCTCGATGCCACCGCCGCCGGTGTTCACGACGACGCCGACACGGTCGCGCTGGTCCGGGTCCATGGCGCTGAAGTCGAGCCCCGAATCGCGCACGGCTTCGATGCCTGCGCCCATCGCGAACTGGATGAAGCGGCTCATCCGACGGGCCATCTTGGCGTCCATGACGGTCGATGGGTCGAAGTCGACCACCTCGGCCGCGATCCGGACCTCATGGGCGGAGGCGTCGAAGTGCGTGGTCGGTCGGGTGCCGGTGACGCCGGCGATCAGATTCGACCAGTACGTCGGGAAGTCGTTGCCGATCGGCATGATCGCGCCGAGTCCGGTGATGACCGCACGGCGCGCGGGATCCTGTTCAGCCAAAAGGTTCCTCCGGTCCGGGACAGGCGGCGATTGTAACCGGGTGTGGAAGGATGTCCCCGAGCGTCTGAGCCCGCCCCGGGCCCCAGTCAGTCCCCGTCGTACCGCCTGAAGACGACGGCGCCGTTGTGACCCCCAAGCCCGATGCTGTTCGAGAGGCCGTACCGGATCGGCATCGCCATCGTCTCATTGACCACCCACAGGTCGCAGTCGGGGTCGGGATCGCGGTAGTTGATCGTCGCCGGAACGCATTGCTCGGCGATCGACTTGACGGTCGCGAAGGCCTCGAACGCGCCCGCGGCACCCATCATGTGGCCGGTCATCGACTTCGTGGCGCTGATCGCCAGGGAGCGCGCGGATCCGGCCGCCCGTGAACCGAAAACGGTCCAGATCGCCTCTGTCTCACGCCTGTCGCCCAGCGGGGTGGAGGTGCCGTGCGGATTGATGAGATCGACCTCATCGGCGGGTACGCCGCGGCGCTCAAGCGCCATCTTCATGGCCCGGGCCGAGCCGACGCCGGCCTCGATCGGTTGGACCATGTCCCAACCGTCGGCTGCTGACCCGTAACCAACGACCTCGGCGTAGATCCGCGCGCCGCGAGCCTTGGCCAGCTCCAGGTCCTCCAGGAAGAGCGACCCCGCACCTTCGCCCAGGACGAACCCGTCACGCGTGGCGTCGAAGGGCCGGGAGACCGTCTCCGGGCCCTCGCCAGGCCGCGGCAGGCCCATCCCGCGCATGTTGGAGAACCCGGCATGGGCGACCTCGATGAGTGGCGACTCGGTCGACCCGCTGATGACCGCGATGCAGTCGCCCCGACGGATCGCCTCAGCCGCCTCGCCGATGTTGTGCGTGCCGGTGGAGCAGGCCGACACGACGCACATGTTGTGGCCGATCGCGCCGGTTTCGATCGCGATCATGCCGGAGGCACTGTCGACCAGCGCGTTGGCGATGAAGGTCGGAGCGACGGTGCGTGGCCCACGCTCGCGCATCGACACGAAGTTGCTGAGCATGAGGCTCTGGCTGCCGGCGCCGGAACCGAAGATGACCCCGACCTCTGTCCGGTTCTCGTCGGTGATCTCCAAGCCGGAGTCGGCCAGCGCCTGCTTGGCTGCCGCGACGCCGAAGTGGAGGTTCGAATCGCTGCGGCGGGCGGCCTTCGCGTCCATCCAGTCCGAGGCATCGAAGTCGTTGATCTCGCCGGCCAGTTTCGCCTCGTACGGGGTCGTATCGAACCGCGTGATCGGCCCGATGCCGCTGCGGCCGTTGACGAGGCTGGACCAGGCCGTCTCGACGTCGGATCCGATGGGGCTCACGACCCCCAGACCGGTGACGACGACTCTGCGTGCGTAGTCGGGCTTGCGCAAGTGACTCTGTCTCCTTTGGAGCGGCTGCGTCAGGCGGTGACGGACGCGAGGGCGAGCAAACGCTCCATCGAGGCTGGATCGTCGGCTGGGATGACTTCGGCGGCCGGGACGATCCGCTTCAGGAGGCCGGTGAGGACTCGGCCCGGGCCGACCTCCACGAATGTCGATACGCCGGCCGCTGCCATCCGCTCCACGATCCGGATCCAATCGACGCCGGCGGTCAGATGCTCGATGAGCTCCGCACGGGCGCCTTCGGCCGTCGTGATCGGCCGGCCGTCAGCGTTGGCCAGAAGGGCCGGTGACGGGTCGTAGAAGGGGATGCCCCGCAGCGCGTCGCGCATGCCCTCCGCGGCCTTTGCCATGAGCGGCGAGTGAGCCGCCACGGAGACGGGCAGGACGATGGTTCGCTTTGCACCCAGCGACTTTGCCAGCTCGGCCCCGGCCTCGATGGCCGAGCGTTCGCCGGAAACGACCACCTGACCCGGGGCGTTGCGGTTCGCGACGACGAAGACGCCATGCCGTGAGGCACCGGCGACCAGCTCGGGGAGTCGCGCTTCATCGAGCCCGATGAGGGCGGCCATCGCACCATCCCGGCCCCGACCGGAAGCCTGCATCAGGCGACCACGCTCACGCACGAGGCGGACACCGTCCTCCAGGCTCAGCGCGCCGGCCGCCACGAGGGCGGAGTACTGACCCATCGAATGACCGGCGGCGAAGACCGGGGTCGGTGCTGGCAGGCCCTCGGCGGCGAACCGCTCGCGGAGACCCGCGAGGATCGCGATCGACGTCGCGAGGATGGCCGGCTGCGCGTGCTCGGTCAGGTCCAGCCGATCGGCCGGGCCATCCCAGGCCAGCGCGCTGACCGGTTCCCCGAGCGCCTGATCGGCCGCTGCGAAGACGGCCGCCGCGGCGGCTGAGCCCTCGGCGAGGTCTCGCCCCATCCCGACCGACTGGGATCCCTGACCGGGGAACACGAATGCGACTGATGTCATGGTCACGAGCCTAGGCCGAATCTGGCTTTCTACGCACGAGTCACGTGCACCGTTGCATACGTCTCGGCGCAGTCGTACCCTCTCCGGGTGACCGATGACCGATGACCGCTCGCCGCTGCGCCTTTCCTCCCGTCCGGCGCCGGCACGTGCCATCGCCCGCCGATTCCGGGCGGACCTGTCAGCGCCGGTCCTGGCAGCTGGCGATCGCTTGCCGAACGTCCGCCAGATCAGCGAGCGCGTCGCGATGGGTCGGGCCCTCTGGCGGGAACTGGTCATCGGCTTCGCCGGCCAGCTCGGGGAGCTGCGTCTAGGGTTCACCCAGTTGGCCGCTCTGTACGTCCTGGCCGATGGCAGCACCCTGACCGTGGGCGAGCTGGCCGAATCGATCAGCCGATCCCCATCGGCCACGAGCCGGCTTGTGGACGGACTCGCCCGGCGGCGGCTCGTCGAGCGTCACCAGGAGCCGGAGGATCGGCGCCAACGGACGCTTCGCCTGACCCAGCGTGGGCATGCCCTCCTGCGTGTCGTTGATCGCGGCCGGGCGGATCAGTTCCTGTCGGCGGTCAGGCCCCTGCCCACTGCAGAGCGCGCCATCGTGGCGATGGGCGTGGTGGCCCTCGCCACGCATGCCATCTCGCGCCGGGGCCGGTTGATCAGGGCACCGCGGGAGTAGCGGCGAGTTCCGGCTCGTGCCGGCGGCGCCGATGCGCGCACGGACTCGTATGGCCGGTGGCGGCACAATACCGGCCCTGATCATCGGCTCTGCTTCTCCGACCGAGCGTGGATCCCAGGTCCTGGATGGTCCTCCCGCCGAGAACCCACGGGACACCGGCCTTACGAGTCGGTCGAGGCATAGGCTGCCGGACGAAGCTGTCCGTACGGGCACCGCCCTCGTCCGGGCCGCCCACCGCCGGCCCCGCCAGACCCTCGGCGGCAAGCGATGCGCGCACGGACTCGTATGGCCGATGGGGCACCATATCGGCCCTGATCAAAGGCTTTGCTTCTCCGACCGAGCGTGGATCCCAGGTCCTGCATGGTCCTCCCGCCGAGAACCCACGGGACACCGGCCATACGAGGGCGGTCTCAAGGGACCAATGCAACATCACCCTTCGGGCGAAGACGATCTCGTGAGGGAGGTGGGCGATGGGCAGGCGTCGTGGATGGCACTGGTCGACCGAGGCGGAACGGGTCGAGATCCGTCGCCGGGTGGCGAGTGGGGAGCGGATCGATGACGTCGCCGCCGGCGTCGGCCGGACCAAACGGATGGTCCAGCAGGTCGTCAGCCCGT
>JANONZ010000362.1:0-4701 GCA_031421095.1 Thermomicrobiales bacterium | reverse complement strand
CGGCACCCGTCGCGTGGCACTGATCGCCATCGGGGCCGTCTGCCAGTGCGCGCTCACGATGAGGATCGACTTGGGGCGCGGCAGCGACGCCGCCCATCCATTCAGCTCGCCCATCCACTCAGCGTCTTCCAGGAGCGGCGGGGCACCATGGCCAAGGTAGATGGCGGGGAGGCGACCCGCGGGGTCCGCGGCGGGCTGGGCCCTCGTCGTGTCGGGGCTCGTTGCGAGTTCGGTCATCGTTGGGGTCCTGTCGCTCAGCTGCGGGATGGATCGGTGCCGCGGCCCCTGTGTCGCGGGTAGATGACCAGTACGCGCCCCGGCTCGCCGCCGATATTCTCGACGTCATGGGGCACGGTGGGATCCCAGGCGAGGTAGTCGCCCGGGCCGAGCTCGCTGACGTGGTCGCCCTGGCTCATCCGCCAGCGTCCGGCCAGTACGACGTGGTGCTCGTCGCCTGAGTGCGCGTGGACGCCCGTACTCGCACCCGCCGGCACCACCACCTCGAGGATCCGCAGGTCGCGCGAGGTCCCTCCGTCCACCTCGGTCGCCTCGGTGCCCGAAGGCGTCGGGAGCCGCGGTCGCTCGGCGGCGCGGACGACCCGCGGTGGAGGTGTCGAGTCGAGCAGCAGCCAGGCGGGCGGCACGTCAAGGGCGTCCGCGATCCCGACGAGCGCGTCAAGCGAAGGGACGGCCTTCTCGTTCTCGATCTGCGACAGGTAGCCGAGGTTCAGACCGCTCGTGTCGCTGAGCTGAGCCAGCGTCAGGGCCCGCGCCTTGCGCCAGTGCCTGACCTCGCGGCCGACCCGAACCCGCGGCTCATCGTTGTTCTGGGGTTGCTTCTCAGACACGTCATCTGACCTCTGGTGGAGTGCGTGGCATTGCGTCATCTACGGGCAAGAATGATTTGCCAACAGGAAACTGGCAACCATATGCCACGTCGCCATCGGCCACTCAATGGGTCATGTTGCTTGTTCATCTGCGCTGCCCGAGCGCCAGGAGGTACTTGACAATGGTCCTACCATTGCACCAATGAACCCTCCTTGCGATCCCCTTGGCCACGATCGGGGCGCCGTCCTGGACGCCAGGATCGCGGCCAACGCCGAACGCGCGTTCGGGTTTCTCGAGAGGCTCGTCGCCGCGCCGAGCATCCTCGGCTCGGAGCAGGCGGCCGAGGAGGTGTTGGCGGCCGAGTTGGACGACCTCGGCTTTCAGCTCGAGCGGCTGCCGATCCCGGCCGACATCGAGCGCATCCCGGGTGCCGGCGTGCCGTCCCTGCCGTACGAAGGCCGCTACAACCTCGTCGGGCGCAGGTCGGGCGACCCTGAACGGCCGTCGTTGCTGCTCAACGGACACATCGATGTCGTGCCGGCCGGGGAACCGGAGCTCTGGACGACGCCCCCGTTCCAGCCCGTGCGGCGTGACGGCTGGTTGTACGGCCGCGGGGCCGGAGACATGAAGTGCGGGTTCGCGATGGGCGTCCTGGCAGTCCGGTCGCTTCTGGAGGTCGCCCCGGCCGCCATCAGCGGACCGCTCGCGATGGTGGCGGCGATCGAGGAGGAGTGCACCGGCAACGGCTCGCTCGCGGCGGCTCACCAGGGCGTCCTCGCGGACGCGGTGGTGCTGCTGGAACCGACCGACCTCGACATCCTGCTCGGTGGCATCGGCGTTCTGTGGCTGAAGGTGACCGTCTCAGGCCGGTCGGCGCACGCCAGCGTCGCCGCCACAGCGGTGAACGCCATCGAGGCCGCGATGCCGCTGCTCACAGCCCTGCGGGACTTCGAGCGCGAGCTCAACGAGACCGAACGTGACTCGCGCATCGGCGAGACGGACCACCCATTCGCCCTCAACATCGGTCGCTTCTCGGGTGGCGACTGGGCCTCGAGTGTTCCAGCCGTCGCCCGATTCGAGATCCGGGTCGGCTTCCCGCTTGGGTGGACGGCCGCCAAAGCCGAGGCGCGGGTCCGGGCGTGCATCGCCGCCGCCGCCGGTCGGGACGCCTGGCTTGCCGCCAATCCGCCCGAGGTTTGCGCTTCGGGTTTCCGGGCGGAGGGCTACGACCTGCCGCTCGATGCCCCGCTCACCCGGATCCTGGGAGCGGCCCATCGAGCCGCCCACGGCACCGAACCCCGCTCGTCCGTCCTCGGGGCGACGACCGACGCGCGCACGTACATCAACCGGTACGGGACCCCGGCGATCTGCTACGGCCCGCGGACCGCGAGGATCCACGGCGTGGACGAAGCCGTCGAGCTCGCCAGCATCGTGGATGGTGCCCGGACGCTCGCCCGGTTTCTGGTCGGCTGGTACCGGCAGACCGGCGAGGCGGCGTGATGGACCGATCCGCGGGCGTCGCGATCACGGTGGCTGGTGGTCTGCCGCGCATGTCCCTTGGCGACGAGGCCGGCATGGCCCTCGTCGCGGAGCTGTTCGCACCAGTTCGGCTCAAGAACGCGAGCGGGCAGGTGGCCGAGCGGCTCGTTACGGCGCTTGCCCTCGGCGTGTTCGTCTCCGGCCAGCGCTTGCCGACCGAGCGGGACCTGGCCGCGATGCTGGGGGTCAGCCGGACGACTGTGCGCCTGGGTCTCGCCCTGCTGACGGCCACCGGGTATATCGAGGTCCGGCGCGGCCGTCACGGCGGAGCGTTCGTGCTGGTGGAGCAGGGGCCGGACACCGACGAGATGATCCGGCGCACGCTCGTCCGGGACTGGGACCAGTTCGAGCAGTTGTTCGACTTCCGGGTGCTCGTGGAGCCGCTGATCGCGCGCACCGCGGCGCGTCGACGGACGCCCGAGGATGCCAGCCGCATCGGGGCGGCACTCGAGGCTTACCGGGGGGCCGGCTCGAGCCGCGAGGCGTCGGGCGCTGCCGACGGCGCGCTCCATCGCGCGATCGCGGCCGCCACCCAGAACAGGTACCTCGTGGACCTGTCGGAGCGCCTGCGCCATGGAGCGACCCTGGGCTTCCCCGCTGAGGCCTACAGTCCCTTGATCCGCGAGCGTGCCATCATCGAGCACGGTGAGCTTGCAGCAGCCGTGATCGCGGCTGATGCCGATGCGGCTGCGGCCATCGCGGCCCGGCACTTCACGACCACCGAGACGCGACTGCGCGAGCTGTATGAGCGGGCGCGCGCCGGCGCCGAGACCTTTCCATGAGCGCGCGGAAACGTTTCATCGTCCGGCGGCTGCTGTTGACCATCCCGGTCCTGCTCGCCATGAGCCTGTTCGTGTTCCTGATGATCCGGCTCGTGCCAGGGGATCCGGTACGCACGATGCTCGGGTTCCGCTCGACCGACGAGAACGTGGCTGTCGTGCGGGCCCAGCTCGGCCTCGACCGCCCGATCGTCGAGCAGTACCTCTCGTGGATGGGCGGCATCCTCCAGGGAGACCTGGGCCGCGACTTCATCAGCGACGCACCCCTCACGGAGCTGCTCGCACAACGGCTCCCGGTCACCCTCGAGCTGACGATCCTCGCCATGGGCCTCGCATTGCTGATCGGCGTCCCGCTCGGCGTCCTCGCGGCGACCCGCGGACCCTGGACCGGCCGGGCGACCAGCGCCTTCGTCGTGGCGGCGATCAGCGTGCCTGACTTCTGGCTCGGGATCATGCTCGTGCTGCTGTTCTCCGGGACGTTCCACCTCCTGCCGCCGTCGGGCTATACGCCGATCGGCGAGGATCTCGGGGAGAACCTGCGGTACATGATCCTGCCGGTGCTGACGCTGGCCTCAGGCGAGGCGGCCTACATTTTGCGCACGACCCGCGGGGCGATGGAGTCGACCCTGGGGAGCCCGTTCATCCTGTTCCTGCGGGCCAAGGGGATAAGCGAGCGGCGGATCACCTTCCGCCACGCCCTGCGCAACGCCGCCGTCCCGATCGTCACGGTGGTCGGGATCCAGTTCGGCGTCCTCCTGGGCGGCGCGATCGTGGTCGAGACACTGTTCGCGTTACCGGGTGTCGGACGGTTGATCGTGACCGGCATCCAGCAGCGGAACTACCCGGTCGTCCAGGCCGGCGTGCTCGTCGTGGCCGCCCTGTTCATCGTCGTCAATCTTGTCACGGACCTGATCTACGGCGTGCTCGACCCGCGGCTGGGCGAGGGAGGCGAGGCATGACGGCCACAGCTGTCCCGGTGGCACGGCGCCGGCCATCGGCGCTCCGACGGCTCGTTCGCCGGTTCGGTGGCTGGGAGGCCTTCGTGGGCGTGCTCATCGTCGCGGCCATCGTCTCGGTCGCGATCCTCGCCCCCCTGATCGCCCCTCACGACCCCGAATCGGTCAGCTCCGACCGGGTCCTTGCCGCGCCGAATCTCCAGCACCCATTCGGATCGGACTCGCTCGGGCGCGATGTCCTGACGCGGGTCATCTACGCGTTTCGGGTCTCGCTCGTGGTCGCGATCGGCTCGGTCGTCATCGCGTTCGCGGTCGGCGCTCCGATCGGCCTCACTGCCGGCTTCCGGGGCGGCTGGGTCGACGGGCTTCTCATGCGGCCCCTCGACATCCTCCTCGCGCTGCCGGCCCTCCTCCTCGCAGTGGCGCTGATCGCCATCGTGGGCCCTGGGGCCATGATTGCGCTCCTCGCGATCTCGATCATCTACCTGCCGATCATCGCCCGGGTCGTCCGAAGTTCCGTGCTCGTCGTCCGCGACCAGCCGTACGTCGACGGGGCGCGGGCCCGAGGAGCGTCGGAGCTCTCGATCATGCTCCGCCAC
>JANONZ010000361.1:0-1895 GCA_031421095.1 Thermomicrobiales bacterium | reverse complement strand
CCGAAGGACCGGCTCCGCCGCCGGATTACGTGGGCCGCAGTGTAGCAGGGGCCGTGAGCGGGGCTCCTGGCGGCGGCCTTGTGTTCAGACGCCTGCGATGACTTCGGGGTGACGCGTCACGCCCGCCGAAACGGTCCAGATGGCCGCACGCCAGGCGCACACGACGGCCACCAGCAGCAGACCGATGGCCCACAGCCCCACGAACAGCACGACCCCCACGAACACGCCGGCCGGGTCAACCCACTGGCCCAGGACCCCGCGGAGGGCTCCCCAGGCGGCCCTGGCTGCCAGCATCGCCGGAAGCAGGACCGCGAGAAGGACCAAGGTCGGCAGCCAGAACCGGGCAAGCGTCGAGAGCGGGTGACGGAGGGCGGTCCCGACAGCCCCTCGAAGGGCGGCGAGCACGCCATCTCCCGCCAGGACGATCCGCCTCGCCGCGATCGCGCTGAGGATCTCACCCACCATCCACGTCAGGAGCAACGCGGCGATGACCTCTGGTGAGGCGCGCACGACCCGGAGGAGGACCGGCGTCGCCAGGTCGATCGGGCTGGTCAGCTCGCGATAGGTGACGGACACGAGCCGTACAGAGCCGACGGCGAGTGCGAGGCCGAACGGCAGGAAGGCCAGTACACGTGCCGCCAGGATGCGGTCCGCCTCGTGGCCACGGCGGGGCGCCGCACCTGCTGTGACGGGCGGCTCGCCGACGAGCTGGCCCACCTCGTCATCGGCCGTGACAGTGCGCACGGCTTCCGCCTCGAGCGCCGCCGCAAACCAGCCGCCCAGCAGCAGCCAGGCCAGCACGACGATCACGATCGCGACGGTGACGGCGACGAACTCGGTCGTGATGCTGCCGAAGGCGACCGCGGTCAGGGCCGGGGCCAGCACGTTCCCCACACCGACCACCGAAGGGAGCACGACCACCGGTAGCAGGACGACCAGGAATCCACCGCGGATGAGGAAGACGGCCAGGGCCGTGACCCATGTGGTCGGCGTTGCGAGGGTCACCAGGAGCGCACCGATCAGGGCCGCCCCACGGTTCACGGAGTCGGGCTGGCCGAGGTCGCCGGGCTCGGGGCGGCGAGTCCCGGGGCCAGGATCCTGAGTTGCTGGAGGGCCTGCTCAACGAGGGCGATCTCCGACCCGTAGCGGGCGAAGTCGCCGACGCGCAATGCCTGCTGGGCGAGCTCGAAGTGAGTGTTCGCGTAGTCGATCAGACCGGAGATGTCGCTGGGCAGACCGATCGCCGGCGTCGGCGCTGGGCTGCCTCCGGGGCCCGGTGTCGGGCTCGAACCTGGGCCGGGCGTCGGCGACGGCGTTGTGCCTGGGCTGGCGCCGGCCTCCGCGGCAAGGAGCAGGCGCAAGGCCTCGCCCAGCGAATCTGCCCAGACCACATGGCGCGGCGATGCGACGACGATGCGCTTGAATTCCGGGAAGGCAGATCCGGTCGATTGCAGGTAGACGGGCTGAAGGTAGATCAGCGCGTCATCGAGGGGCAGGACGATGAGGCTGCCCCGGATGACCTTGCTGCCCGACTGGTTCCACAGCGAGAGCTGGGCGCTGATGATTGGATCCTGGTCGATCCGGGCCTCGATCTGGGCGGGCCCGAAGATGGTCGTATCGGCCGGGAACCGATAGACCAGCGTCTGCCCGTAGCCCGCGCCGTCCATCCGAGCGGCGACCCACGCGATCATGTTCGGCCGGCCGGTCGGGACCATCGGCTGGAGGAGGAGGAACTCGACGCCCTTCTCGCCCGGCAGGCGCATGACGACGTAGTACGCCTCGGACGGCAGCGTCTGCTCGCTCGTCTGGCCCTGCGGCACGGTCCACAGGTCGTCCTTCCGGAAGAACTGCTGGGTGTTCGTCACGTGGTATCGGCCGAAGACGCGGGTCTGGAC
>JANONZ010000360.1:0-6386 GCA_031421095.1 Thermomicrobiales bacterium | reverse complement strand
AGATCGCCCGCGAGACGGTGGGATCCGGCGCCCAGATCACGGCCTCGACGGTCGGCGCCAGCCAGGGTGGTCAGATCACCAACATCCAGTGCCCCGTCAACCAGCGCTGCATCGCCGTCCAGGTGGACCAGCTGACGGGCGTCGGCGCGGTCATCAAGACCGGCGATTACGTGGACATGATCCTCGGCCTCGCTGGTGACCAGTTCCCGGTCGTCGCGATCAGCCCCAGCACCGTCGACTCCACCATCACGATCGTGGGGGGGATCAACGGGACGAGCGTGAAGGTCGTCCTGCAGGGGCTGCAGGTCATGGGGACACTCCTGCCGCCGGTCGCCGCCACGCCTGAAGCCAGCCCCGGCACGGGTGGGACGACCGCCCCGGGCACCGCCCTCAGCGATATCCAGGAGATCGTCGTCCTCTCCGTCACGGCCCAGCAGGCCGAGGTCATCCGGTTCGCCCAGATATCCGGGGCCGCGCCGCTTGGTGCCATCAGCCTGGTCCTGCGCTCCACGGACGACTTCATCGACCCGATCACGAACCTGCCGCTGGTCCCCGTCGACGTGACGACCACGGGCATCATCCTCAAGACCCTGGTCGACTCGTACGGTGTACTGCCGCCGGAAGTCATCCAGGCCGTCCTGCCATCCCCTGCACCCTAGAAGCCGTAGACGGGGCCGGTCCTCGGTCCGGCTACATCTACCCCATGGCGACGGGCGCGGGACAGAACGGTCCTGCGGGCAACGTGTCCCTGATCAAACGACCACAGCGACCCCAAACGAAGGACTCACCAGAGCGAGATGCCTGACCAGATCCGTGTCCTAGTCGTCGACGACATCCCGGAGACCCGCGATCACCTGACGAAGCTGCTCGGCTTCGAAAGCGACATCGATGTGGTCGGCTCCGCGGCGTCCGGACGCGAGGCGCTGGAAATGGCCGTTCGCCTCCATCCCGATGTGGTCCTGATGGACATCAACATGCCGGACATGGACGGGATCACGGCGACGGAGCAGCTCTCCTTGGCCGTCCCCGCCGCGGCGGTCGTCATGATGTCCGTTCAGGGCGAAGCTGACTACCTCCGCCGCTCCATGCTCGCCGGCGCTCGGGAGTTCCTGGTCAAACCCTTCAGCAGCGATGAGCTGACCGCCTCCATCCGACAGGTCAGCGCCCGTGAGCGCGAAAAGCAAAGTCGCATGGCCGCGACCCCGGCAGCCACCTCGGGCGGCAGCGGCAAGGTCGCGGGCGGAGAACGCGGGTCCGGGCTTGTCGTCGCGGTCTTCAGCCCGAAGGGCGGCGTCGGCCGCACGACGGTCGCAGTCAACCTGGCGGTCGCCGCGGCAACGGAGCTCGGCCAGAGGGTCGTCATCATGGACGGCTCGTTCCAGTTCGGTGACGTCGGTGTCCTGCTCAACCTCAATCCCAAGAGCAAATCGATCGCAGACCTGGTGCCGGAGATCGAGGCGGCCGGCGGTGAGATCGAGTCCATCGATACCTTCGTCATCAATCACACCTCGGGCGTCCGCGTCCTGCTGGCACCGCCCACGCCCGAGATGGCGGAGCTGGTGACGGCAAGCGGGGTCAGAAAGGTCCTGGAGACGCTTCGGGCAACGCATGATCTGGTGGTCGTCGACTGCACGGCGTTCTTCAATGACACGACCCTCGCGATCCTGGATGCCGCCGATGTGATCCTTACGATGCTCAGTCTCGAAATCACGAGTATCAAGAACATGCGCCTCTTTCTGGAGGTCGCAGAGCAACTCGGCTACAAGAGCGGGAAGGTCCGCCTCGTCCTCAATCGCGCCGACTCGGCGCTGGGCATCCGCGTCGCGGACGTCGAGCATTCGATCGGCCGCAAGGTGGACGAAACGATCGTCAGCGACGGCCGGAGCGTGGTCTACGCGCTCAACCGTGGTGTTCCGTTCTTCCTGTCGAATCGGGAGGCGCAGGTCTCCCAGGACATCCTCCGCTTGGCCCGGTCGGTCGTCGGCGAACGGTCTGGGACCGCTGCCGACGAGGACGTCCGGAAATCGACCCAGAAGAGATCCTTGTTCGCAAGGCGATGAGCACGGCGATAGTGGCCCCTCGGGGCGAGAAGAGGTGAGGCGATGTCCCTCCTGAAGCGGATCGAGAGCGCTCGGCCCGGGGCCTCCGGAGCACCGGGCTCCACGCCCGGAGCGCCCGGCTCCAACCTGCCATCGGCACCGGCCGGGGGCCCGCCCAACATGCCCACCTCGGGCCGGCTGACGAGCCAGGCACCGGTCCGGGAGTCGTTTCGGGACGTCAAGTTCCGGATCCAGAACCGGGTCATCCAGGACCTGGATCCCCAGCTGGACCTGTCCAACCAGGTCGAGGTGCGGCGCCAGATCGAGGAGATCTTCGGCAAGGTCATCGACGAAGAAGGCCTCGCGCTGACCCGTGCCGAGCGGGTCCGGATGCTGGAACAGATCACCGACGAGATCATCGGTCTTGGGCCGTTGGAACCACTCCTGCGCGACGAGTCCATCACGGAAGTCATGGTCAATGGACCGCGCCAGGTCTATATCGAGCGTTCCGGCAAGCTGGAACTCACCAATGTCGTGTTCCAGAACGACGACCACGTCATGCGCATCATCGATCGGATCATCTCGCCGATCGGTCGGCGTGTCGACGAGTCGAGCCCGATGGTCGATGCCCGCCTGACTGATGGGTCCCGCGTGAATGCCATCATCCCTCCCCTCTCTCTGGTCGGGCCGGTCATCACCATCCGCAAGTTCTCCGCCTCGCCGTTCACGGTGGAGGACCTCATCCGGTTCGGCACGGCGACTTCCGACATGTTCGACTTCCTGCGGGCCTGCGTCGAAGCGCGCCTGAACCTGTTCGTCTCCGGTGGCACCGGCTCCGGCAAGACGACGACGCTCAACGTCCTCTCGTCGTTCATCCCGAACGATGAGCGGATCGTGACGATCGAGGACGCCGCCGAGCTGCAGCTCCGCCAGGAGCATGTGGTGACGCTGGAGTCCCGCCCGCCCAACATCGAGGGCAAGGGCGCGGTCCCGATCCGCGAACTCGTCCGTAACGCGCTGCGCATGCGGCCCGACCGGATCATCGTGGGCGAATGCCGTTCCGGCGAGGCCCTTGACATGCTCCAGGCCATGAACACCGGCCATGACGGCTCCATGTCGACCGGCCATGCGAACAGCCCGCGCGACATGCTGTCACGCTTGGAGACAATGGTCCTGATGGCCGGTGTGGACCTGCCCCTGCGGGCCATCCGCGAGCAGGTCGCCTCCGCCGTGGACCTCATCGTCCAGCAGTCCCGGCTCAAGGACGGGACCCGCAAGATCGTCAACATCACGGAAGTCCAGGGCATGGAAGGCGACATCATCGTGATGCAGGACGTCTTCGTCTTCGAACAGACCGGCGTCATCGATGGCAAGATCCAGGGCCGACTGAAGCCGACCGGGATCCGGCCCAAGTTCGTCGAGAAGTTCGAGATCATGGGGATCAACCTCCCGCCCGGCCTGTTCGGCTTCACCTACTAGGCCGGGGGAAGGAGCGACACCCGTGGATACCATGGCGCTCGCGGTGGCCGGCGTCGCCGCCCTGGCGATCATATTCATCGCCGTCGGCGTTGCCACCTCGGGTGGGTCGGGGATCTCCGACCGCCTGGAGCGATACGCGTCATCCAGGCCGCAGGACGTCAAGGCCTCCGATGGCCAGGGCGGCGTGGCCGATCTGATCGCCAAGAGTGAGGCTCTCGCCACTCTCAACCGGGCCGTCGTCCAGCGCGACTTCGGGGCGAACCTCGCGCGCGATCTCGCCCGCGCAGACCTCCAGATCAAGCCCTCCGAGTTCCTGATCATCTGGGCGGGATCCACGATCGGCTTCCCGGTCGGGATGTTTCTCCTGTCGCCCATCCTGACGGCGTTGGGGAACCCGATCTTCCTGCTCATCGGGGGACTGATCGGATTCCTGCTCCCGCGCTTCTGGTTGGCCCGGCGCAGGAACGGCCGTCTTGGTGCCTTCAACAAGCAGCTGCCGGACACGATCACCCTGATCGCCAACGCCCTGCGTGCCGGCTCGTCGTTCCTGCAGGCGGTGGAACTGGTGGTTCGCGAGTCGCGACCGCCGATCTCGACAGAGTTCGGACGGGTCATCCGCGAAGTCAACCTGGGCCTGGCGTTCGAGCAGGCACTGGAGAACATGGTCCGCCGCGTGCGGTCCGACGACCTGGAATTGATGGCGACCGCCATCAGCATCCAGTATCAAGTGGGTGGCAACCTGGCCGAGATCCTCGATTCGATCGCCTACACCATCCGCGAGCGCGTCCGGATCAAGGGCGAGATCCGTACCCTGACAGCGCAGCAACGCCTGTCCGGGTACGTCGTGGCCGGACTGCCCATCGGCTTGGCGGCCTTCCTGTTCATAGCCGTTCCCGGCTTCATGGCGCCGATGTTCGCCAACCCCCCCGCGATCCTCGGATTGCCGGCCGGCGTCATCATCCTGCTGATCGGCGGGTTCATGATGTTCCTCGGCTTCATGTTCATCCGCAAGATCGTGGACATCGAGGTCTAGACCATGCTCCTGCCCATCCTTGTCGCGGCCATGGCGGCCGGCGCCATCCTGCTCATCGTCATCGGCGCGGTCGGTGGCAGGGCGGTGGATCCGGTGCAGGCCAGGCTGAACCAGCTCGGAACCATGCAGGCCAAGAGCCTGGAGGAGCTGGAACTCCAGCAACCCTTCCTCGAGCGCACCTTTCGTCCGCTCGCGGCGCGCCTCTCGGGAAGCGTCGCCCGGGTCACGAGCTCATCGTTCAGCGACCGGACCGGCAAGCGCCTCGCCATGGCCGGCAACCCCGGTGACATCCGTGTCGCCGACTGGCTGGGCATCAAGGCCATCGGCGCCATCGTCGGAGCGATCCTGTTCTTCCTCTTGTTCGGTGTCCTCGGCATCCTGGGCTTCCCGTTCCTGATCGGCGCCCTGCTCGGCGTGGTCGGCGGCTTCTTCGGCTACACCATCCCTGAGTTCTGGCTGGGGGGCCGGATCAAGAAGCGCCAGAAGGCCATCCTGCTCATGATCCCGGATGCCCTGGATCTGCTGACCATCTCCGTCCGGGCCGGTCTGGGCTTCGATGCGGCACTTTCCAAGGTCGTAGAGAAGCTGCCGGGACCGTTGTCGGTTGAATTCCGGCGAGCTCTCGCGGAGGTGCGTGTCGGGAAGGCCCGACGCGATGCGCTGCGCGACATCATCCCTCGCACAGAGGTCGCGCCACTGACCAACTTCATCGGCGCGATCGTCCAGGCCGAGCAACTGGGCGTCTCCATCTCCAAGGTCCTCCAGGTCCAGTCCGAACAGCTCCGCATCGAGCGCCGCCAGCGTGCCGAGGAACAGGCCGCGAAGGCCCCGATCAAAATGCTGTTCCCACTCGTCGGCTGCATCTTCCCGTCGCTGTTCATCGTCATCCTGGGACCGGCGATCATCCTCATCGTCCTCAATCTGAAGACGTAGCTGGCGCGGCAGGCGCGGTCTCTGTGCCGGCAGCCCGGATGAGCGCGTCCGTCGCCGCCCGCAATGTGAGCCGGGCGACGGAGCTGGGCTCGCATCTTGAAGTGGCCGACAGCCTGGGGTCCCGGTTCATGGGCCTGATGGGCCGTCCCATGCTGGCGCCCGGAACCGGGTTATGGCTCACCGGCACGAACGGGATCCACATGATGTTCATGCGCTTCCCGATCGACGCGGTCTTCCTTGGTCGCGCCGATCCTGCCCGAGGCGGCGCCCATCCGGTCATGTCGGTCCACCGTGGACTTCGCGCCTGGTTCGGGCTCGTGCCGCTGGTCCGTGGTGCGGCCGGAGTCCTGGAGCTGCCCGTCGGCACGGCGGAACGGAGTGCCACGGCCGTCGGCGACCTGATCACCCTTGTTCCAGTCGAGCCCGCCAAGTCAGGGTGAAGGCGCTCCGGCCATCATCGGCGGATGGCACCCCTTCGCCGACTGACATCTGCCGCCCTCGACCTCGCGTTCCCGGCTGTCTGTTCCGGCTGCCGCCGAGAGGGTCGTCCGCTCTGCACGACGTGTGAGCCGGCACTCGACGCACGTCTGGCCCTGCCCGGCGGGTCGCCGATCGGGATGCCGGTCGACCTGCCCGCTCCTCTGCTCCAGCTGGAGTGGTGCGCGCCGTTCGCCGGCCCAGTCCGACACGCCCTGCACGACTTGAAATACCGCGGTGAGCGGCGTCTGGCGGAGCCACTCGGGGCTGCCGTCGGGCGCCGTTGGGCGCGGGCCGGGACCGGTGCCCAGGTCGTCGTACCCGTGCCGGTCCACGGTCAGCGAGAGCGCGAGCGCGGATACGACCAGGCCGCGCTCATCGCCGTCGTTGCGGCGCGTCATCTGGGTCTGCCGTTGTCCATCGCC
>JANONZ010000359.1:0-4468 GCA_031421095.1 Thermomicrobiales bacterium | reverse complement strand
CGGATCGGAAGGCCGATCGGGACCGGCCGCCGGAAGTCCACAGCCATGCGGGCAGTCACGCCCCAGTTGTCTTCGCCGACGAGCGCCCAGGCCATCACCTCGTCGAGGATCGTGCACAGGATCCCGCCGTGGGTCACGCCTTCCCACCCTTCGAAGCGTCGCTCCAGCGCGAGTTCCGTCCAGGACCGTCCGGGCTCGATGTGGAGGACGATCCCCAGCCCGCCGCTGTTGAGCGTCCCGCAGGCGAAACAATGGTGCGGGGCGAATTCGAACCGCCCGCCGTCCGGGGTTGTGATGGCGGGCCGCCTGGTCCGAGTCGCCTCAGACGTCAAGGTTGCGAACCTTTCGTGCCTCGGACTTGATGAAGTCCTTGCGCGGGCCGACCTTCTCGCCCATCAGCATCGTGAAGATCTCGTCAGCCAGGGCGGCATTCTCGCTGTTGACCCGCAGCAGCGTCCGCGTCTCCGGGTTCATCGTCGTATCCCAGAGCTGGTCGGCATTCATCTCGCCGAGGCCCTTGAAGCGCTGGACGGAGAGGTTCTTGACGTTGAAGTCCTTGATGACCTGGTCGCGTTCCTTCTCCGACTGGGCGTACTTCGTGACCTTCCCGGTGCTCACCCGGTAGAGCGGCGGCTGCGCGACATACAGGAAGCCGGCCTCGATCACCTGCGGCATGTGGCGGTAGAAGAACGTCAGCAGGAGCGTCCGGATGTGAGCGCCGTCGACATCGGCGTCGGTCATGATGATGATCCGGTGATAGCGCAGCTTCGCGATGTCGAAAGTCTCGCCGATGCCGGCCCCAAGCGCGATGATCAGCGGACGAACGTTCTCGCTCGATAGGATCTTGTCGAGGCGAGCCTTCTCGACGTTGAGCAGCTTCCCGCGCAGCGGCAGGATCGCCTGGTTGCGTCGATCGCGTCCCTGCTTGGCGGAGCCGCCGGCCGAGTCGCCCTCCACGATGTACAACTCACTGCGAGCCGGGTCCCGTTCCTGGCAGTCAGCCAGCTTGCCGGGCAGCGCCATGCCGTCCAACGCGCCCTTGCGGATGACCAGATCGCGGGCCTTCCGGGCCGCTTCGCGAGCACGGGCGGCGGTCAGACACTTCTCGATGATCCGTCGACCGTCGGCGGGGTTCTCGTCCAGGTATTGGCCGAGGCTGTCCGCGACCGCGGTCTGGACCTGGCCCTTGACCTCCGGATTGCCCAGCTTCGCCTTGGTCTGGCCCTCGAACTGGGGGTCGGTCAGCTTGACGCTGATGACCGCCGTGAGGCCCTCTCGAACGTCGTCGCCGGACAGGTTCGCATCCGCATCCTTGAGAACACTGGCGCGCCTCGCCCAATCATTGAGGGAGCTGGTGAGCGCGGCGCGGAAGCCGGTGACGTGACTGCCGCCGTCGGGCGTGTTGATGTTGTTGGCAAACGCGAGGACGTTCTCCGTATAGGTGTCGTTGTACTGCATGGCGACCTCGACCGACGTCGAGCCCTCTCGGCGCTCCACATAGATCGGCCGGGTGTGCAGCGCTTCCTTGTTCCGATTCAAGTGCCGCACGAACGACTGGAGTCCGCCCTCGAAGTAGAACGAACGCTCGCGGTCGATGCGCTCGTCGATCAACGTGATCCAAACGCCCTTCGTGAGGTAGGCCGACTCGCGCAGTCGCTGGCTGATGAGTTCGAACGAGTACTCGATGGTCTCGAACATCTCGGCATCGGCCATGAAGCTCGTCGTCGTGCCGCGCCGACTGCCCTGTGGGCCGACCTTCTGGACCGGGCCCCTGGGCTTGCCGCGCTCGTACTCCTGAGCCCAGACGTGGCCGTCCCGGGCCGATTCGACGCGCATGAACGAGGACAGCGCGTTGACCACGCTGACGCCGACGCCATGCAGGCCGCCGGAGACCTTGTAGCCCCCGCCGCCGAACTTGCCACCGGCGTGGAGGACGGTGTGCACCACCTCCATCGCGTCCTTGCCCGTAGAGTGTTTCCCGACCGGCACGCCGCGGCCATCGTCCTCGACGACGACCATGCCGTCGGCACGGATGTTCACCTTGATCGTCGTGGCATGGCTGGCCATCGCCTCGTCGATCGAGTTGTCGACCACCTCCCAGACGAGGTGATGCAGGCCGCGCGAATCCGTCGAACCGATGTACATGCCGGGGCGACGCCGAACGGCTTCCAGGCCCTCCAGCACCTGGATGCTGGCGGCCGTGTAGTCCGATGCGGCCGCGCGCGGGCGCTTCCCTCGGCCATTTGGCTCCGTCGCCGCGGTCGTTCGGGTGGCTTCCTCGGTCACGCGTTTCCTCCGGTCAGGCGCTCGTAAAGACGCCCGAGCTCTTCGTCGCTGTAGTACTCGATGACGATCCGGCCGCCCCGTCGAGAGCGCGCGAGACTGACTTTGGTGCCGAGCGCGCGGCGGAGGTCCTCCTCGACACGTTGGAGGTCCGGATCGGCGGGGTGGTTCGCGGAGGAAGCCGCAAGGTCCGGCTTGGGCGCCCGAAGGCGGCGAACGAGCTCCTCGGTCTGACGAACCGAGAGTTCCTGCCGGAGGACCGAGTCGAGGACGCGATCCTGCAGCTCGGTGGCCAGCCCTCCGAGCGCTCGGCCGTGACCTTCCGTGAGCCGCCCTTCGGCAATGGCGGCCTGGATCCCGGGTGCGAGGTCCAGGAGTCGCAGCGTGTTGGCGACGGTCGAGCGGGCACGGCCGACTCGCCCGGCGAGGTCATCCTGCGTGAACCCGAACTCCTCGATGAGTCGGCGGTAAGCGTCGGCTGTCTCGATGGGATCGAGGTCCTCGCGCTGCAGGTTCTCCACGAGAGCAAGTTGCAGCTGGTCCCGGTCGGCGAGCTGCCGGACGACCGCGGGGATCCGGTCCAGGCCGGCAGCCTGCGCCGCACGCAGGCGACGCTCGCCCGCCACCAACTGGTAACCGTCGATCGTTTCCGTCACCAGGATGGGCTGGATGACGCCGTGCTCCTTGATGCTCGCCATGAGCGTGGAGAGGCTGTCAGGATCGAATCGCTTGCGTGGCTGGCGCGGATTCGGACGAATACGGGCAGTAGGGATCTCGAGGATGCCCGGCTGGCCGGCTGATCGCTGCGGGATGAGCGATGCGAGACCGCGTCCCAATCCCTGGGCCCGCTCGGGTCGGACGGTCACGAGGCCACCACGGCTTCGCGGACGTTGTCACGAGCGGCGCTTCTGCCGTCGCGCACACGAAGCTCCTCGGCAAGAGCGGCGTAGGCGAGAGCACCGGTGGAATCCGGCGAGTAGTGCGAGATCGGCTGGCCGTGGCTGGGAGCCTCCGAAAGCCGCACGCTGCGCGGGATCACCGTATCGAACACCTGGTGGCCGAGGTGGCGACGTACTTCCGCTGCGACGTCCGCCGAGAGCTTGGTGCGCCCGTCAAACATCGTCAGCACGACGCCCTTGACGGCCAGGCTGGGGTTGAGGTGATCACGAACGAGATCGAGCGTGGCAAGCAGCTGGGTCAGTCCTTCCAGAGCGTAGTACTCGCATTGCAGCGGGATGAGCACCGAGTCGGCGGCGGTCAGGGCATTCACGGTCAGCAGCCCCAGTGACGGCGGGCAGTCGACGAGCACGTAGTCGTAGTCATCCGCGATGGCCGTCAGCAGACGGGCAAGTCTCCGCTCTCGGCCTTCGACGGGTGCGAGCTCTATTTCTGCGCCCGCCAGGGCGACGGCCGAGGGAACCACATCGAGACCCTCAAGAGGTCCCGGGATGGTCAATCCGGCGATGTGCGCTCCGTCGATCACCGCGTCGTAGACGGATCGCTCGATCGTCGTGCGGTCAAGTCCAAGCCCGCTGGTTGCGTTCCCCTGGGGGTCCAGGTCGACGATAAGGACTCGCTCGCCCGCGAGGGCGAGATAGCTACCGAGATTCACGACCGTCGTGGTCTTGCCGACGCCGCCCTTCTGATTTGCGCAGGCGATCGTTTGGCCCACTCAGTGCCCTGCTCGGAACTGTCTCACGATGGGTGATTCTACCATCGCTGGCTCTTGGACCTCAGCTACGGAGAGAAGTGGAGTGTGCGATGCCGCGCTCACTTTCCACGTATCTGCCGATCGTGAATCGAAGCTGACCCGGCGCGATCCAGGCGGGCATGCGGGAGGAACGTTTCACGTGAAACACGTGCCGCTCAGGTGCGACCCCAGGCGGCCATCCGGGCATCCGGGCAGAACGTTTCACGTGAAATGGCACGGGCCGAGACCTTCATCGGGTCCATTCCCCGGCCCGCCCACGCCCCTGGAGGACGGTTCGCGTGGACGCCACCACGGGCCGCCGCTCCAGATTCTGCAACCCTCCGACCCATGTGACCCATCGCCCATCTGGCCTTCGGTCCATTGCCCGGAATCGCCGTCCGTGGGATACTCCGCCCCAAGGTCGCCGCCGCTCGACCGTCACCGGGGATTCGTGCGGGCGGACGCGACCTCGGGCCAACTCGCCGAGGATCTACG
>JANONZ010000358.1:0-3007 GCA_031421095.1 Thermomicrobiales bacterium | reverse complement strand
GGGTTCCCGCGGCCGCTCGTCGACCGGGTCGCCAAGGCGCTCGAGACGTATGACTCGGTCATGGTCCGCCGCGACCTGGAGGCGGACGGGGGATTTGCCGAGTTCTTCCGGTCGCCGGGAGAGGGCGCGTCGGTCGCGGGTGCGGTGCCGTCCGCGGGTGCGGGTGCGGCGCGGGCCGGGCGTTCGCCCTTGGGTGTCGTGATTCCGCTCCCGGCAGCACATCCAGGCCATGGGGGCCGACAAGCCTCGGCTGACGGTCGGAATCATGCTCAGGAACTGTCGGCTGAGCGTGGATCGGACGGTTCTGCGCCCGCGCCCCCCGCCGGGTCGTGCCGCCCCGTGCCTTGGAGGTCCGCTACTGCAGGTTCTGATGGTGGCAGCGGAATCGGCGGGCCGAAGGGCGCCCAGACCAGGCCGAAGGGCGCTCAGGCGACCCTCCCGGGCGGGACGTCCGACGACGAGGGCGGTCCGGGCGATTCCGCGGCCAGCACCGCCTGGCTGCGGGCCGGGCGCGGGACCGGCTACGCGGAGGCCCGGGTCGACGCAGCTCGAGTCGATGCCGGGCCACCCCCGCAGGCCCGCGGCGGCTCGACCGTGGGTCTCTCCGACTGGGAGCGCTGGCTGGAGTTCTGCGCCCGCATCGATGGTTTCCCGCGCCACCTCTCGATCCATTCCGGCGGGATGCTGGTGACCGCCACGCCACTCATCGATATCGTGCCGCTGGAGCGGGCGACGATGGCGGATCGAGTCGTGGTCCAGTTCGACAAGCGCGACGTGGAGACGCTCAAGCTCATCAAGCTGGACCTGCTGGGCCTGGGGATGCTCGCGGCGATGGACGAGACGCTCCAACTCATCCAGCACGACTGCGCCGTCTGCGTGGACCTGGATCGCCTGCCCGAGGACATCCCGGAGGTCTTCGCGATGCTCCAGGCAGCCGACACCGTCGGGGTCTTCCAGGTGGAGAGTCGGGCGCAGATGCAGACGCTCCCGAAGTCGCGGCCGCAGAACCTCGACGACCTGGTCGTGGAAGTCGCGATCATCCGACCGGGCCCCATCCAGGGCAACGCCGTCCACCCGTACCTGCGCCGCAGGCAGGGCCTGGAGCCGGTGACCTACCAGCACCCAAGCCTCGAGCCGATCCTCAAGGACTCGATGGGCGTGATCCTCTACCAGGAGCAGGTCATGCGCATCGCCATCGAAGTCGGTGGGTTCTCGGCGGCGGAGTCGGATGGCTTTCGGCGGGCGATGGGCACGTGGCGCTCAAGCCAGGAGATGGAGAAGCTGCACCGCCGCTTCGTCGAGGGCTGCCTGTGCCAGCCGGGCATGACCCAGGAGGTCGCCGAGGAGCTCTTCCGCCAGGTCGCCGCGTTCGCCTCGTTCGGGTTCGCCAAGTCGCACGCGGCCGCCTTCGCGCGGACCGCCTACGAGTCGGCCTTCCTGAAGCTCTTCTACCCGGCCCAATTCCTGGTCGGGCTCATCAACGCCCAGCCGATGGGCTTCTACCCGGTCGAGGTCCTGGTCAACGACGCCAAGCGCCACGGGGTGGCCGTCCTGCCGGTGGACATCAACGCCTCCTCGTACAAGACGACCACCGAGTGGGTCGGCCGGCCGGACGAACCATTGCCCGAGGGAGCGGGGATCGCGACGCGGCCGGAACCCATCCGGTCACCGGCCTGCGTCATCCCCTCGGCCGAGGCGCGCGAGCGCTGGATCCCCGAGGTGACCGCGGGCTGGGGCGTCCGGCTGGGCCTCCATCTGGTCAAGGGGGTGGGGGAGCAGCACGAGGCGCTGCTGGACCGGGAGCTGACCCGCGGTCAGTACTGCACTCTGGCCGAGGTCGTCGAGCGGACCGGCCTGCCCGAGGAGGTCCTGGAGCGGCTCATCCGGACCGGGGCGCTGGACTCGCTGGGGCGACCACGGCGCGAACTCCTCTGGCAACTGCGCGAGGTCGCCGGGGCGTCACGCGGTCGGGTGGACGGGCGCGCGCTGCGCAGTCTGGGACGAGCGGCCGGGAAGCGCTCGGCGGCGGCCGGGCGGCCGATGGACCTGCGGTTGCCGGCGACCGAGGCGCCGGACCTGCCGGCCATCACGGAGTCGGAGCGGCTGGGCGACGCCTATGCGGTCATCGGACTGGATGCTCGCCGCCAGGTCGTGTCGTTGTTCCGCCCGGCGCTGGACCAGCTCGGCGCGGTGACGAACGCGGCACTCTCCGAACGACCGCCCGGCCGGGTCCGGATCGGTGGGCTGGTCGTCACGCGCCAGCACCCGATGACGGCCAAGGGCACGGTCTTCCTGGCCCTGGAGGACGAGACCGGGATGGTCAATGTCACGCTCTGGCCGGACACCTGGGCTCGCCTGCGCGGGGTCGTTCGCCGGCACGCCCTGCTCCTCGTGGACGGCGAGCTCCAGCACGAGGGCGCGGTGGTCAACGTGGTCGCCCGGTCGGCCAGGCCACTCCCCGAGGTGGCCGCCCAGGCCGGTGGCCCGGACGGACCGACCGGCGTTCGACAGATGGGGCCTGCGGGGATGCGCCGCCTCGGCTGACGGATCGCTCCACCCCGCGGAAGTCGGTCAGCGGCGAGCGCCGGACTTCTGCGAGCCGCGCGTCCGGCCGTCGCCACGCTTGGCCGCCTGCTTGGCTGCCTGTGACTGACGGCCTCGGTTCGGGCTCGACAGGGCGAGGAAGCGGCGGTACCAGGCGGCGCCGGACGCGAAGAACCCGCCCAGGATCGGCGAAAGGATGAGCGCAGAGAGGACCGTCTCCTGGATGACCGAGGGCGGCGGGGCGGCCGCACCGACGACCCGACCGGCGGCGACCACGATGTAGATCGAGTAGCCGATCGCCGCCACCAAGCCGATGATGACCCCCAGCAGCCAGCTGGCACGCGGGGCAAGGAAGCCGGCGATGAAGACGCCACCGATGGCCGGGGTCTGCACGAAGTATGCGAACAGGAACGCGGTGATCACGTTCGTGTCGCCGACCACGATGGCCGCGCCCGCGCTGGCG
>JANONZ010000357.1:0-2509 GCA_031421095.1 Thermomicrobiales bacterium | reverse complement strand
GACCGACGACCACGACTCGACCGACGACCACGACTCGATCGACGACCACGACTCGATCGACGACCACGACTCGATCGACGACCACGGCGGTCACGGCGGCAGTGACGACTAAACACCTCGCCCGTCGCTGAGCCGCGTGGCCTGGACGAGCGGCATCCGATGGTTCGGTCCGACCTCCCGCATGATGGAGACGGGCCGAACCACGGCGTCCGATTCGGAGCGCCCCGTCACCACACGGAGTCCCGTCATCCAGACTGCCGCTCCCTCCACCGCCGGTCCCGGCGCCCAGCATGATGAGCGCGCTCTCGTTGATTCCGTTCTCGCTGGCGACCGTGACGCGTTCCGTCACCTCGTGGAGCGCGAATCGGCATCGGTCGTCCGAGCCTGTCATCGCATCCTCGGCGATCTCCATGAAGCCGAAGATGCAGCCCAGGAGGCATTCGTGACCGCCTATCGATCGCTCGCAAGCTGGCGTGGCGACGGACCGTTTGGTGCGTGGCTGACGCGCATCGCCGTCCGCATCGCCCTCCGCCAGGCTGGCCGGCGCCGAGCGGTCACCTGGCTCGACCCGGAGGGCTCCGCTGAGGGCGTCAGTGGCCCAGCCAATACCGCAGCCGTGGCAAGGGCGTCGCTGGCAGCCGCTCCACAGACGGATCCTTCATCGCTCGCCGTCCGGGCGGAACGGGACTCGGACGTGCGCAGGGCCGTGGCCGCCTTGCCGGAGCCGTACCGCGAGGTGGTCAGCCTGCGCTTCTTCGGCGAGCTTTCGCTCGATGAGATCGCCAGGCAGACCGAACGGCCGCTGGGGACCGTCAAGACGCACCTGCACCGTGGCCTTCTGCGACTGCGTGCTGCGATGGACTCGGGCGGCGTGTCATGAGCGGACCGATGCGCCGATTCGACCCGACGGAGCTCCACGGTGCCGCGCAGGAGCCCGCGAGCGTGGAGTTGGCCGAGATGGTGCTGGCCGCTCGTCGACTGGAGGCCCTGACGGCCGGCGATGTCATCCGACCGACCGAGGGCTTCGAGGACCGAGTGATGGCGGCCATCGCCACGGAGCCGGCACCGCGCCTGGTGATCCGCCCCGGATCGTCGGTGCGCGGCGGGCGCCCGGCGGCCTTCCTGCTGGCGATCCGGGACGCCTGGGGCGTCGCCACGCACGGGGGTCGGCCGATCGGCGTTCGGGCGCAGGCCCTGGCCTTCGTCCTGCTCGTCGTTGTCGCCGCCGGGACGCTGACGGGCGCTGCCGCCATCGGTGTCGGTGGTCTCCTCCGCTCGCCCCAGAGCCCGGTACCGTCCGTCGAACCGGGTCCCTCGATCGCCCCGGCTCCCAGCGGGACGCCCGGCGCGAGCGGGTCCCCGGACGCCAGCGGCTCCCCGGATGCTTCCGCGTCCGCCGAGCCGAGCGAGGGTGCCACCCCGACTGCTTCAGCGCAGCCGGTCGCCACTCCGAAGCCGGCGACGCCAGCCCCCACCCGTACGCCTCGGCCAACGCAGACCCTCGGGCCCGGCGAGACCCTCGGGCCCGGCGAGACCCCGCAGCCTGACGAGACACTCAAGCCAGGCGAGACGCTCAAGCCTGGCGAGACGCCGCACAGCGGCGGCTGATCGAGGAGGGGACAGGACGCCGACCGTCGGCGCGCGTACCCTCAGCGGGTGATCGCCGTCATCGGGACCCCATATGGCCGCCTCGTGGACGGCATCGTGCTCGCGGCGGGCAGCGCTTCCCGGATCGCCCTGGCTGCGGCGCGTGCCGGTCGGCTCGTCCAGCTGGTCGGCAAGACCGGCGATGATCCGACCGCCGACGGCCTGCTGCTGGACCTCACCCGGGGCGGCGTCGGCCACGTCGCGCTCCTGCGCGATCCCGCGCGTGCGACGCCGCTCGAGGCATCGAGGGCCCCCGAGGACGAAGACGGGGACGGGGATGGGGACGACAGCCACGATGTGGACGGCCAGGCGACCCCGACAGGGATCGACCCCGGCCTGCCCGATACCCTGGCGCTCGATGTCGGTGACGTGGACCTTGGCCTGCGTTACCTGATGCAGATCGACGTCCTCGTCCTTGCCGAGCCGTCGCAACCGGAGATCGTCAAGGTCGTCGCCGATGCCGCCCGCTGGGGCGAAGCCACGCTTCTGCTGGTGGTCGGGCCGGGGTCGACGGTCCCCGACGACCTGCCGCCGGATGCCATCGTGTTCGAGGCGCCCGAGACGGACCCGGACGGGGTCTTCGCCGAATTCGTCGGGTCGTTCGCGGCGGCCCTCGACGACGGTACGGAACCCGGCGCAGCGTTCAGGGCCGCCATCGCGTCCGATGGCTGGACCGAGGCCACCGAGGACTGACGGCGACTACGGTAACCGCTGGATCAACTCCGGCCCGTCACGGCGGACGTCGTTCACGAGCCGCTCGACCGGGTAGATCTCCAGCTCGACATCGTCGGTGGGGAGGAGCAGGCCAAGCAGCTCGGCCGGATCGGACGGTGTCGGGTCCAGCCAACGGGCCCAGGCGTCT
>JANONZ010000356.1:0-2076 GCA_031421095.1 Thermomicrobiales bacterium | reverse complement strand
CTTCCCGGATCAGGCGCCGGGGGGCTAGCATAGGCCGATGCCGGACATCGACTTCGCCTTCCTCGCCGATGCCGCCGAGACCCTCCCCGGCCAGAAGTTCCACGTCCTCGGTGGCGGGGTGGCGCGGATCGGCGGCCGGCGGTTCCCGCTGCGTCACCCGCACCTCGCGCTCGTCATCGGGCTCCAGGTCACAGCCCCGGAGACGGACCGTGAGCATGAGATCCGATTCGTGCTGCTCGACCCCGACGGCGGCGAAGTCGCCGGTGCGACCGGCAGCCTCGTGGCGCGCAGTCAGAAGGATGGTCGCGACGCGGTCCTGACCTTCTCGATCGACCTGTGGAACCTGACGTTCCCGGCGCCCGGCGACTACTCGTTCCGGATCCTCGTCAACGGGTCGGAACGGAAGCGGTTGCCGCTGCTGCTCCTCGCCCCGCCGGCAGGCGGCAGTGCCGGCGACGGGATGGGGACGAAACCGGCGGATGACTGACGCTCGGGCCGACCGGGCCGTTCGTCGGCCGGCTCGCCACGAGCGTCCGGCTATCGATGAGGCCGGGCTCGTGGCGGCTCGTCATGCCGATCGTCTGCTGGCCGCCGCTCGGGCCGCCGGCGCGACGCGCTGGGTCACCTATCTCGAACCACTCCCTGACCGGCTGCGCGACGAGGAACCAGGCGCCCTCCGCTCGACCGTGCTGCGCTGTCGGGCGGCGTACGGCACGAAGGACTCGATCCGGGATGCATTGTCGGCCGAGTTGACCGAGCCATTCCTCGAGGCCATCGATCGGCTCCTTCGCGAGCTCAACCGTGAGCTCAACCGCGCTCGAGGGTGAGGCCCAGCTCCTCAGCGCTGAACGCTTCGAGAAGGAAGGGGGAGGGGACCGACGGGTCATAGAGGAGCGTCAGCGATCGACGGGCGCGCGTCCAGGCGACATACGCCAAGCGCCGTTCCTCCTCGTAGGCCCGCGCCGGGTCCTCGGCCTGGGTCACGGCGCGGCCGCTCGGGAAGCGGCCGACTTCCATGCCGATGACCACGACATGGTCGAACTCGAGGCCCTTGGTCGCGTGCGCGGTCGCCAGCGTCAGCCGGGCGTCATCGCGACGCAGGTCGTTCAGGCGAGCGCGCATCTCGCGAACCGCGGCACCCAGCGCGGCGATGTCGGCATGGCCGATCGCCCAACCGAGGAGGGCGGTCGCGAGTTCGGCGAGCCCCGGGTCGTCGGTCACCGCCGCGCGCACCCGACCGAGCGTGATGAGCAGCGGTTCGCCCGGCAGGCAGGCCTCGCTGACCTGACGGAGCAGGTCGTCGACCGCGGGTGAATCGAGCAGCAGGTCGATCCGTGGTGCCCGGAACGGCAGACCCAGCCGGAGGGCGACCGCGACGGCCGGCAGGAGTTCACGGTTCGTCCGGGCCAGGACGGCGCGCGTGGAGTCGTCGAGGGGCCACGTCCGGATCACGCGCTCCAGACGGACAGTCTCGTCGGATGGATCGGGTGCCAGGACCAGTCGACCGTCGGCTGCCGGGCCGGCCCGGATCCGTTTCGCGAACCGTTCGCCGTTATGTTCGATCAGCCGTACCGCCCGTTCCAGCACTGGGCGCGGGCACCGATAGTTCACTTCCAGATCCACCCTCCGCAGCCCCGGCAGATGTTCCGTCAACCCGAGGATCCGTCGCACATCCGCCAGCCGCCAGCCATAGATCGACTGGTCGTCGTCACCGACCAGAAAGATCCGGTTGGCGGGCGCGGCAAGGAGTAGCGCGAGTCGGAGCTGCGACCGGTCCACGTCCTGGACCTCGTCGACGAGCAACTCCTGGCAGTGCCCGCGCCAGCGGGCGAGCAGGGGCGCGTCCACTTCCAGCCGCTGGATGGAACGCAGGATGAGGTCGTCGAAATCGAGGCCGCCGGTCGCCGCGATGGCGGCCTCATAGTCCACGAATGCTCTGGCCATCGGGCCGGCTTCGGGGTCGGCAGCGACCTCGGCGGCCGTCACCCGCAGTTCCACCTTGAGCCGCGAGATGACCGTATCGAGGCGAAGCAGCAACGCCTCGTCGGCCGAGGGTGCGACCTTGCGCAGGACGGC
>JANONZ010000355.1:0-5211 GCA_031421095.1 Thermomicrobiales bacterium | reverse complement strand
CCCACCGCCAGCAGATCATCCAGGCGGACCTGAAGACCCACCGAGAACAGCAGGATGACGACGCCGATCTCGGCCAGCACGAACGCCGTCTCGCCGGGGACCACCAGGGCCAGCGCCCCCGGCCCCACGACGAACCCGCCGGTCAGCTCACCGACCACGCCCGGCTGGCCCAGGCGCCGGGCGACCTCCTCGCCGACCTTCGCCCCCACGAACAGCAGGAAGATCGCGAGCATCACCTCGAGCGGGGCACCGGAGGCCCCCGCGACAAGGTCCGGCGCGGGCGGCGGGAGCGTGACGGCGTTTATCGGCATCGGACTCAGCGGCGCTCCGTCACCACTCGGCCCGGGTCTGGCGGATGTTGATGCTCTGGAGGATGCCGAGGCCCAGCGACGTGGTCACGAGCGACGCGCCGCCGTGGGTGACGAACGGGAGCGGGATGCCCGTGATGGGCATGATGCCCATGACCATGCCCACGTTCACCACGAGCTGGAACAGGATCATGGACCCCAGGCCGGCCGCGAACATCGTCCCGAACGGATCGCGCGAGCGCCAGCCGGCGACCAGCACCCGCCAGAGCAGCAGGATGAACAGACCGAACAGGACCATGGCGCCGATGAACCCGAGCTCCTCGGCCAGGATCGCGAACACGAAGTCGGTCGTCTGGACGGGCAGAAAGTCACCCTGCGCCTGGGTCCCATTGGTCAGGCCCTTGCCCACCCACCCACCGGACCCGATCGCGATCTGCGATTGGTGCAGCTGGTAGCCGGCGCCACTGAGATCCTTGTCGGCTGAGAGGAAGGCCGTCAGCCGCTCCTTCTGATAGTCAAGGAGGACCTGCGTCCACGCGATCGGGACCATCGCGACGACGCCGGCGGCAAGCACGGTCAGCCACTTGAGACTGGCGCCCGACATCCAGAGCATCCCGCCAAGGATCGCCGCAAAGACCATGGACGTCCCGAGGTCCGGTTGGAGCATCACCAGGACGAGGGGCGGCCCAACCAGCAGGCAGGCACCAAGGATCGTCGACAGCGAGTCGAGCCTCGCCTGGCGGGCGGAGAGGTAGTTCGCCAGCACGATGATCATGAGGATCTTGGCGAGCTCGCTGAACTGGAACGTGAACGGCCCCACGCTGACCCACCGGGCCGAACCACCCACCCCGTCACCGATGAGCAGGGTCAGCACGAGCAGGCCCAACTGGATCGCGTAGACCGGCCAGGCGAAGGTCTTGAGCCAGCGGTAGTCGAACGCCGTGGCGACGATGAAGGAGACCACCGCGATGCCGGCCCACATCAATCCACGGGTGAAGGTCGTTCCCGCTTCCAGCGGGGTACTCCCCGTCTCGACGCTGTTCGTGTAGGCCATCACTAGGCCCGTTGCCGCCAGCAGCGCCGCGTAGGTCACGAGTTGCATGTCGAAGGCGCGCCAGGCGGTCCCGACCGATTTGGCCGCCCAGTCCGTGACGCGGGCGGGCTGAGCGCGAATCACGCCCATGGCTGGCCCGGGGAGCGTCGACGAACGTCCATCAATCGTTCGAGTAGAAGTTGCCGCGTTCCAGGAGATTCGGGAGGCGGTAGTCCTTCTGGATGCCGTAATGGAGCTGGAAGAAGTACTTCACGATCTCCGTGGCGGCGTTGCCGACGGTCCGGGAGTCGTGGGCGAAGGCCATGACCACCAGCTCCGAGTCGGTGTCGTCAAACGAGCCGTTGTACGGATCCCTGGGCACGAACCCCACGAAGAAGGAGGAGTACGGCAGCCTGCCCTTGGCGTCCGCCACGCCGAACTCGGCCGTCCCCGACTTTCCGGCGATCTTGATCGGCATGTCGACCAGGTTGTAGGTGTGGCGAAGGGTGACGGTCTCCCGGGCGGCGTTGCGCATCACCTTCAGCACGCTCGGCTTGACGTCCAGCTCATGCAGCACCTTGGGCTGGAACGGCCGGATGATCGCCCCGTCCGGACCCACGATGTCGCGCACGATCTGTGGCTGGTAGAGCGTCCCGCCGTTGGCCAGGGCCGCGTACGCGTTGATGAGCTGGAGGGGCGTGACGGCGTCGTAGCCCTGGCCGATACCGGCCTGGTACGTCTCGCCCGCGTACATCTCGGCGCCCAGCACATCCTGTTTCCACGCATTGGTCGGGACGATTCCGGACACCTCACCGGGCAGATCGACACCGGTCGGTGCCCCGAACCCGTACTGGTTGGCCCAATACCCCAGTCGGTCGGCCCCCAGCATGCCGGCCACCTGGAAGAAAAACGTGTCGCTGGAATGCCCGAACCCGCAATAGATGTTGCAGGGGCCCCAGCCGCGCCGGTTCCACTCATAAAACTTGGTGGCACCCAGGGTGAGATAGGCCTTGGTCGTCAACAGGGTACTCGGGCTGATCTCGTTGTCGCCCAGCCCGCCGGTGCCGGTCACGAGCTTGTAGGTGGAGCCTGGTGCGTACTGCGCCTGGACCGCGTGATTGATGAGGGGTTTGTCCTTGTTCTCAAGCAGCTGCGCATAGTCATCGACGGAGATCCCGCGGGAGAACAGATTGTTGTCGTAGGTCGGCAGGCTGACCATGGCCAGGACCTCGCCCGTCTGCGGGTTCATCGCGATCACGACGCCCCGGGTCATGCCGATCTTCTTCATGGCCCACGTCAGCGCCTTCTCGGCGTCCTGCTGTGCCTTTGAATCGATGGTCAAGGTCAGGGAGGCGCCCGGGACGGCGGTGCGGACGGTCTGGAGGACCCGGGTCTTGCGGCCGGTGGGGTCGCGCTCGACGCTTTCCGCACCATAGGTGCCGCGCAGGTCCTTCTCGTACTCGAGTTCCAGCCCGACCTTGCCCAGAAGGTCGTCCGGCTGATAGCCAACCTCCCGCAGGTCCGGAAGCTGTTCTGCCGAGACCGGACCCGTGTACCCCATGAGCTGGGACATGAGCGGACCGTCGGTGTACTGCCGGCGAGCCTCGATCGTGACCTCGACACCCGGCAGCTCGGGACCCGCCTCGGAGATCAGCAGCGCCGTCGACTTGTCGACGTCCTGGGCGATCCGCACGAGGTCGAAGGCCGACCCTGGATTGCCATCGATCGACGCGTTGATATCGGCAGGGTCCAGCGTGAGCAGCGCGCCCAGCCGCGCCACGACATCGTCCCGCTTGGTGTTCGGGAGGTCCGCCGGCCGGACCTTGACAGCATAGGTCGGGACGTTGGTGACAAGCAGACGACCGTTCCGGTCGTACATGAGGCCGCGCGGTGACGTGATCGGCTCGAGCACGGTCCGGTTGCTCGTCGATAGGGCTGCGTACTCGGATCCGGTCGCGATCTGAAGATAGAACAGCCGCGCGGTCAAGGTGCCCACCCCAAGGATCACGACGAGACCAAACACGAGGAAGCGCGAGAAACGGCGGGCCGGCGCTGTCGGCCGACCGTCAAGGTAGGTATTCACCAGTCGACGCGTTCCTGTTCCATTCGTCGGTCGTGGACCGCGATCGTCAGGGGACCAACGAGGATGCCGAGCACGGCGTCGTACAGCGCCCCGGGCAGGACGGCGTCCAGCGGGTCGGCAACGGGGAGCGGCGCTCCGAGCGCGCCGAAGGTGAAGAACAGGATCATCGAGTATCCGATGCTGAGGATGAAGACCGCGCCGATCGGGACGATCGGTCGAAGCCGAGCAAATGATCGAGCGAGGACCCACGCCCCGCCGACACACAGGAGCAAGGCGAAGGCCGTCGACCCGAGCGGACGTTCGGGTGCCAGGACATCAAGCGCCAACCCACCGACAAAGGCCCAAACCAGCCCGGCCTCAAAGCCGACCGCGATCGTGATCACCACGCCGAGGACGAGCACCAGATGTGGCTGGGCGTCCCCGAAGCGGAGATACGGGCCGACGGTGAGTTCAAGCAGAGCCGTCACCACCGCGCCGACCGCAGCGAGTAGCAGGGTCATCGGATGGGTCGTTTCCTCGGCGAATCGGCCAAAGGTCGCGCGCCCACCTGCCCGGCTTTTCGAGACGACCGAATCGGCGGCGACGTTCGGGCGGAGTATCCCACGGGGGCCCGAATCGGGCAACGACCCACAGTGCCGAGAACTGGTGGTGTTTCACGTGAAACATCCGAGAGGTCGCCGACGGACAATTCGCAGCTAAGGACGCAGTGTCACGCTTCGTGTCCCGCCATGGAGCGAGGTTGAACGGCTGTCGATGATAGAATCCGTCATCGTGAGAGCGCCCCGAGCAGGTCCCTGAGTGGTCCACACGATCGCCTGCGCGAACCAGAAAGGCGGCGTCGGCAAGACCACCACGGTGGTCAACCTCGCGAGTCAGCTTGCGACGTCCGGCCATCGCATGCTGGTCGTCGACCTGGACCCGCAGGGAAACGCGACGAGCGGTTTCGGCATCGACCGATCCGTGCTTGATCTGTCGATCTACGACGGCGTCGTGGATGGCACGGCGCTCGAGGCCCTCATCGTGACGACATCAGCCGCGGGCGTGGACCTGGTCCCGGCCGCGATCGCCCTCGCCGGTGCGGAGGTGGAACTGGCCAACGTCGATGCACGTGAGCGCAGGGTGCGACGACTGATCGAGGGGATCCTTGACCGTTATGACTTCATCTTCATCGATTGCCCACCATCGCTCGGATTGTTGACCGTCAACGCCCTCACGGCCGCTGATGCCGTGCTCGTCCCGCTCCAATGCGAGTACTACGCGCTTGAAGGACTGACCCAGTTGCTGGCCACCATCGACCTCGTTCGCGACCACCTGAATCCGGGTCTTGCCCTGGATGGCGTCGTGCTGACCATGGCAGACGGCCGCACGAACCTGTCCTCCGACGTCGCCGCCGAGGCACGCCGCCACCTTGGATCCCTGGTCTACGACACCGTCATCCCCCGGAATGTTCGGTTGTCCGAGGCTCCCAGCCACGGGCTGCCGATCGACCGCTACGCGCCGGACTCGCGCGGCGCCCAGGCCTACGCCGAATTGGCCCGGGAGTTCAGCCGGCGCCATGCAGGGCTGTCGGCCGAACCAGCGCCGGCTACGAGCAGCGAGCGAGAAGCGGTCGTGGTCGCATGACGGTCCGACCCGAGCGCGCGCAAGGCCTGGGTCGGGGTCTCGCTGCGCTCATCCCGCAGCGGGCCGCCGGACTATCCGGGCCCATCGAGATCGCGATCGAGCGGATCCGATCCAACCCGCACCAGCCGCGCAAGCGCTTCGCCGAGGCGGAACTCGCCACGTTG
>JANONZ010000354.1:0-5170 GCA_031421095.1 Thermomicrobiales bacterium | reverse complement strand
GGCGTGCCCAGGATCAGAAAGAACGTCACCGCGACCTGGGCCTGCCCGATCGCCAGGCTCCACGCGATCGGTGCCGCCAGCCAACCCAGGACCAGCCAGGTCCATCGGTTGCGAATCCCGGATCGGTAGACGGTCGCCGCGAACAGGACGAGCAGCAGCGCCTCCCAGATGAGGGCGGCAGTCTCGAACGGGAGGAGCGCCAGCGGCCGGAAGACGACCGCCAGAAGCGGTGGGTACCGGTAGAACGCGGCGTCGTCCGTGCCGGCGGGCTGGTCGTACAGCGGCAACCCGGCGTTCAGGCGAGCGCCAGCGTCGTAGTACGCGTGGACATCGGCCAACGGATCGAGACGGAGATGGAGGACCAGCGTGTCAATGCCGATCAGCACGCCGACCAACGCGGCAAGCACCAGCACCAGCTGCACGCCACGTGTCTCGAACGGCGGTCGTCGGTCTGCCACGAGCCGCATCGTACGCACCCGATAACCCATCGACATAGCCCTTTCGTACCGGTCGGCGGGGCCGCGACCCGGTGCTACGCTGCACCGACCGTGCGTACCCCCCTGCTGTTGTACGGGCTCGCCCTCGTCGTCCGCGGACTGCTGATCTGGCATTTTCCGGACCCGGCCTACCCGGATTCGGCCTATTACGTGGACGTGGCGCGCGCGCTGCAGGCGGGTCACGGCTTCAATATCGATCTCGTCTGGATCTTCGCGGAGGTCGGTGGCAAGATCCCAGCCGTCCCAACCTTGCCGATCCCCTCGAACGGCCACTGGATGCCGCTCGCATCCATCGTCCAGGTCCCGTTCCTGGCCGTCTTCGGCAACGTGGCCTGGGCCGCCGCAGCCCCATTCGCGCTGATCGGGGCGCTCGCCGCGCCCCTGACCTGGGCCATCGCTCGGGAGGTGGGCGCACGGCCATCCGTGTCGATCGGCGCAGGCGTGCTTGTCGCGATCCCGGCGCTGTCCGCCGTCTACATGGTCCAGCCCGACAACTTCTCGCTGTACCAGCCACTGGTCGTCGCAGCCCTATGGATGGCGGCACGAGGCCTGAAGGGATCCGGTCGGTCGTTCATCCTGGGCGGCCTCTTCGCCGGCCTGGCCACACTGTCGCGCAACGATGGTCTGCTGGTCCTCGGCACGTTGGGCCTGGCGTTCGCCTGGGACCGCTGGCGGAGCTGGCGATCCGGAGGGTCGCGCACGCCGGCCATCCCGGTCGCTGCCGCCGTCGCCTGCGTCGCGGTCTTCGTGCTCGTCATGGCGCCGTGGTGGGCGCGTCAGCTCGCGGTCTTCGGCTCACTCTCACCCTCCACGGCGTCTGGCAAGGTCCTGTTCATCCGCGATATCGGTGAATGGAACAGCATCACGACGCCGGCGACGCTTGATCACCTGCTGGGTCAGGGGCTGGGGCCGCTCATCGGCAGCCGGATCGGCGGACTGGTTGCCGCCCTGATGATCTACGCGACGCTCGTCGGCGGCCTCGTCCTCGCGCCGTTCATGGTCATCGGCGGCTGGGCGCGCCGGCGATCGGTCCACTTCGGCCCGTTCTTCACCTTCGCGTTCCTGCTGTTCGCGTTCTCTGCGCTCGTCTCCGCCGTGCACGTACCGGGTGGGACGTTCATCCACTCGGCCGTGGCGCTTGCCCCGTACAGCTACATCCTGGCGCTGGAGGGCATCGTCGTCGCGGTCGGGTTCGTCGCGGCGCGACGCAAGGCGTGGAACGCGGAGGCGGCGGCGCGCCTGTTCACGACGGCCGCGATCGGCTTCTCCGTCGTCATCGCCATCTTCGGCGCGCTGTCCGTGCACCAGACGTGGGCAGCACGACGCGATGCGGCGCTGACCGTGGCGACCGCCCTGGATGCGGCCGGCGCGCCCGCTACGGACCGTGTGATGTCCATCGACGCCGCGAGCACGAAGTACTGGTCGGGCCACGGCGGCGTGGTCCTCGTGAACGACCCGATCGACACGATCGAAGCCGTCGCGCGCGCCTACGACATCCGTTGGCTGGCGCTGGATCGGGGCGAATCCGTGGCAGCCATGGGGCCGGTCCTGGATGGTTCCGCCGTCCCGTCATGGCTCGGCGCACCGATCGTCACCGCAGGCGAACCGACGACACTGGCGGTCTATCCCGTCTGCCTGCAGCCGGGCGATCCCCGCTGCGCGGGTACGGCCGCTGAGGGGCGCCCGTGAGCCGGCGGGAAGCGATCCTGTCCGCACTGCTGGTCGTCGGCATCGCACTGGTCGCGCGATTGGTCTTCGCATCGCAGATCGTCTTCCCGAAGCCGGAGGACACGGCCTACTACGTGGGCGTCGCGCGGAACCTGGTGGAGGGCCGCGGGCTCGTGTCGGATGCCCTGTGGAGCTTCCAGACGCCGCCGCTCATCTTTCCGCGGCCTGCCTTCGAGGTCTGGCTGCCCCTCCCGACGTACCTCGCGGCGCTCCCGATGGCCGTGTGGGGCACCACGTTCGCGTCCGCGCAGGTCTCGTCCGTCCTCGTGGGCTCGATCGTTCCGGTCCTCGCCTGGCGTCTGGCGGCGGACGTCGCCGCCGAACGCGGGATGTCCACGGAACGAGCTCGGACCCTGGCGCTCGGGACGGGCATCACGACGGCGTTCTACCTGCCACTCATGCTGCACTCCGCCCTGCCGGATTCGACGATGCCGTTCGCTGCGCTGGCGCTCGCCGCGTGTCTGCTGATGACGCGGATCGCCGCGGCGCCACGGGGCGCCAGACTCACGGACGGTCGAGTCATCCTGCTGGGGGTGCTCCTTGGTCTGGCGGCCCTGACCCGCAACGAGGCGGCCGTGCTGGCGATCGTCTGGGCCGTCCTCGCCTGGCGAGTTCCCCGCGTGTCGCGGGCTGAGCGGTCTCGACTCATCGTCGTTGCCGCGGCGGTCGCGGCGCTGGTCTTCGCGCCTTGGGCCATCCGCGACTGGCGCGAGTTCGGCAGCCCATTCCCGGGCCAGACCGTGGCGAACGCCTTCTCCGTGACCGGCTTTGACATCTTCGCGTGGAACGACCCGCCCACGCTGTCGCGCTATCTGGCCGTTGGCCCGGCACGCCTCATCGAGATGCGCGTGGAGGGCCTCTCCCACAACCTCTTCAACGTCCTGTTGCTGCCCGGCCTGCCGCTCTCGCTGATCGGACTCGTCTCGTTGCCCTGGCAGGGTCGTGGAGGGGCGCTCCGCCCGCTCGTGCTGCTGAGCGTCATCACGTTCCTCGTGACGAGCCTGGTCTTCCCGGTCGCCACGACCTGGGGCACGTTCCTCCATGCGGCGGGCCCGGTCCACGTGCTCCTGGTCATCGCCGCCCTGCTGGGCCTGGACGTGACGATCGCCTGGGTGGGACGGCGGCTGGGCTGGACCCGGCCGGTCGCCTGGCTGGGTGCGTTGCTTGGCGTCTTCGGATCGGTCCTCTTCTCGGTGGCGCTGTTGCCTTCCTTCGCGGACGGGTCCCGTGGCACCGCGGAACGCTACGACGCCCTTGCGGTCCGGATGGCTGAGATCGGGCACCCCCTGGATGCGAGTGCGGGCCCGGTCATCGCGAACTTCCCGATCTGGATGGCCTGGGCGGAACGGGTCTCCTCGCTGGCTCTCCCGGCTGAGACGCCGAAGGACGTCCTGGATCTCGCCGCGGCGTTCCCGGGCACCCGCCTCGTGGTCGTCATCGGCGAGGACCATGGGGCGTGGCCGGCCATCCTGGACACGGGCATGCCGGGCGCCGACTGCTTCGCACCCGTTGACCTGGGCCCACCACTCCAGGGCGCGACCCCGGATCGATTGGAGGACGTGCGCGTGTACGTGATCGGCTGCCGGTGAGTGCCGAGCCGTATACTCGGACGCGGATGGATGCCGCACGTGCCCGCACCGAGGCCCGAGACCGCCGCATCGACGGACTACACGCGGAAGCGATCGCAGCCGTCGGGTACAGCGCGAACACGCTGCGGAGCGTGCGCGACCGGTATGGCGAGGCCGGGGCGGAGCTCCTGGGGCGTTGGCAGTCCCTGCGCGACGAGCTCGAGCGGCTCGAGCGTCGCCCGCCGGAAACTGGCGCGCGCCCGGTGGAGGATGACACCGATGCCGCCGCGACGGCCGCTGAGACCGGGGCGGACGATGCACGCCTGCGCGGCCTGCGCACAGACGTAGAGGCGATCGCGACAGAGGTCGGCAACTTCCAGGCAGAACTGGCGCGGCTGGGACTGGCCCACCAGACCCTGGAGCGGACCTGGCTGTTCCTGAGCCGCGGCGACGGTTCCCTGGTATCCGAACCGGACATCTCCGCAGACGGCACGGACGTCCAGATGCGGATCGTGGAAGCGCAGGAGGCGGAGCGGCACCGGCTGGCCCAGGCGATCCACGACGGGCCCGCGCAGGCGCTGTCCAACGCGATCTTCCAGGTCGAGTACATCGAGCAGGTCGCGGACACTGACCTGCCCCTCGCCCAGACGGAACTGCGCGCCCTGCGCGACCTCCTCCGGCGCGAGCTCGGCGATATCCGTTCGTTCATCAGTCAGCTGCGGCCGCCGGTCCTTGACCAACTCAGCCTGGATGGCGCGATCAACGACACGATCGACCTCATCCGATCTGTCACCGGCGCGGCCGTCACGGCGGACCTGGGCGCCCCGTCCGAGGCGCTCTCCGATGCGGAGCGGACCGTCATCCTGCGAGTGACACAGGAAGCCCTGCAGAATGTCAGGAAGCATGCCGCGGCAACCAACGTGACCGTCAGGACGCATCTGGACGATGGCGCGTGGGTCCTGGAGGTCCGCGACGACGGCCAGGGCTTCGATATCGGGGATGCGGCGGCCCGCGGCCGGCGCAACTTCGGCCTCCAATTCATGCGCGAGCGAGCGGAGCTGATCGGGGCCCGCTTGGACGTACGATCTCGACCAGGCGACGGCACCGTCGTCCGACTGGCGATCCCAACCCAAGCCCAGACGGGAGCGAAGGAGAGCATATGAGCACGACGGAGTACGGCGGACCCGACCGGCGTCGGGGCGGACCGGACCGGCGGAACCCGGACGAGATCATCCGGATCCTCATCGTGGATGATCACGCCCTGTTCCGGGTGGGCATCGCCAACATCGTGGGCCGCGAATCGGACATGGAAGTCGTGGGTGAGGCGGACGATTCGCGGAGCGCGATCGATCGCGCGCTGGAGACGTCGCCGGACAT
>JANONZ010000353.1:0-20571 GCA_031421095.1 Thermomicrobiales bacterium | reverse complement strand
GAAGCTGATCTGGAATGGTTTCCCCGCCGGAGCGGTCGCGGCGGTCTGCTCGAACTTGATGCCCAGGGCGCTGACGGCGACGACGCCCGGATCCGACGTGGGCGCGGGCGCATCCGATGGCGCATCCGAGGCCGAACCACTCGGTGCCGGGGTCACCGGCGGGGCCGGCGCAAAGGTCCAGCCGGGCGCCGCCGAGCTGCAGGCGGCGATCGTCGCAAGGGAGAGAACGGCAAGCGACAAGAGACGCAGACGAAGCATGGGTGGTGGGACCTTTCATATCGCGGGGACCCGCGTTCCGGTGAATCGAAACGAATCTACCTTGCCCGGTGGCGTCCTGTCGCGAGGGCCCTCCGGGGGGTACATTTTCGTCCTGTCAACCCCTCGACACTCCTCCTACCGGGTGGGCCGTCTAGACTTCATATCCGATGACATCACTCGGAGATCTCGAACGATTTCGCTGACCGCCACGCATGTGTTCAGCGGCCACAAGATGCTGGGCCCGATGGGTTCCGGGGCGCTGTGGGCGCGACGCGAGCTGCTCGAGGCGATGCCGCCGCTCCTGTCCGGCGGCGAGATGATCCGCGAGGTCCATCTCCGACGGAGCGACTTCGACGAGATCCCCTGAAGTTCGAAGCGGGGACGCCGGCCGTGGGTGACGCGATCGGCCTCGGCGGTCCGCGAGCACGAACGAGATCTGGTGGCCTACGCGCTCAACCCCCTGGCGGAGCAGGTCCCCGGGATCGAGCTGTACGGCCCGGCCGCGGACCTGCGCGGCGGCGTCGTCCCGTTTAACCTGCCGGGGATCCATCCGCACGATATCGCCCAGGTCCTGGACCGATTCGGGGTCGCTGTGCGCGCCGGCCACCACTGCACGATGCCGCTCCACGACCGCCTGGACCTGGCGGCCACCGTCCGTGCCAGCTTCAACGTCTACTCGACCCGTGAGAACATCGATGCCCTCGTGGCGGCCTGCTCGAGGTCCAACGCGTCTTCAACGGCTGACCAGTGGCCTCAACGGACCGCGTCTGGCCCGTCGAGCAGGAGTCGATCCAGTTCCCGGCGAGTCGGAAGACCCGGAACATCGCCATCCACAGCCGCGACGGCCGCGCCGCATGCCACTGCCCATCCGAGCGCCGTTGCAACATCCCGGCCGTCCAGTCGCCCTGCGACGTACCCAGCGCAGAACCCATCGCCGGCTCCGACCGGATCGATCACGCGGTCCAGGAGCAGTGCGTCGCGATGGATGTCGCCCGCCTCCTCGCTGACCGACAGTGCACCACCAGTCCCGAGCTTCACGATCGCTTCTCGCGCCCCGAGACCAAGGAGGGCCCTACCGAGCGCGCCCGGGTTCGACTTGGCGTTGGGCAGGGGACCGACGATCACTTCGGCCTCATCGACTCCGCTGAACACGATATCCACTCGCGCGATGATCGGGCGCAGCACCGAAGCCGCCTCCACGTCGCCCCATAATTTACGGCGCAGGTTCACATCCAAGCTGATGACGGGCCGACGTCCGACCGGGACCGACTCGACGACCTCGATCGCCCGCCAGACGGCGGCCCGCGCCGACCCCGACAAGGCGGGCGTGATCCCCGTGAGGTGCAACCACTGTGCTGAAGCGATGAACGCGGCGGCGGCGTCCACATCCGCCGGTTCAAGGAGCGCCCCAGCCGACGCCTGGCGGTAGTAGTCCACCTCAGCCGGACCCAGCGCGCGCCGTTCACGGACCAATAGCCCAGTCGGGGCTCGGTCATCCACAGTCACATGCGACGTGTCCACTCCCTCGGCTCGCAACCGACGCTGGATCGCCGTACCGAACCCGTCATCACCCACATGGCCGATGAATCGAGCGGCGTGACCGAGCCGTGCAACTCCGATCGCGGTGTTGAGTTCGGCGCCGACGACATGCGCCCGGAACGTGGACGCTTCGGCCAAGGGACCGTGCTCGTTGGCAACCAGCCCGATGAGCGCTTCACCCAGGGTGACCAGGCCAGGCATCAGGCGTCGATCGACGCGACGAATGTCGGTGCTGGTGTTATCGCGTGCTCGTCAAGCCAATCGAGCACCTCGGTGCATAGGTTCATCAGGGCTGGGAGATGCTGCACGCCGTGGCCCGCCTGCGGGTAGGTCACCAGGCGGGAAGGCGTTCCGTGTGTTGCAAGTGCGTCGTAAAAACGAACTGCCTGTTCGGCCGGGGTGCAGAGGTCGCGGAGTCCGGCGACCTCCAAGGTGGGGGTGCGGCACCGCGCGACATGGGTCAGGGGGCTGCGGGAGCGATGCGCGTCGGCGTCGCCACCCACTGGAGGGCCGCCCAGGAAGAGGCTCGCGAACTCCGGGATGTTGCTCGTGATATGGAAACTGACCCAGTCTGTGACAGGCGACATGGATACGGCGGCCGCAAACCGGTCGTCCATCGTTGGCAGAAGATTGGCCATGAAGCCGCCGTAGCTCGTCCCTATGACGACCAGCCTGGATCGGTCGGCGATGCCTCGCGCGACCATCGCGTCTACCCCTGACAAGAGATCAGCGGCGTCCGCTCCACCCATGTCGCCAAGCACCCCCTGGACGAAAGCCTGGCCTCGGCCGTAACTTCCGCGCGGGTTTGGGTGGAGCACGGCGAAACCATGGCTTACCAGCAGCCTGGTCGTATCGTTGCCCATGGTCCAGGCGTTGGTCGTCACGCCGACCGGCCCGCCATGGACGTGCAGCGCGAGGGGAAACGGGCCCTCACCCGCGGGCGAACAGAGCCAGCCCTTGATCGTCTGGCCATCCGGCGCCTCCCATGCCACGGGTTCGGAAGATCCGGAAGAGGTCACCAGCTCCTCGATGCCAGCCGGGGCGAGGGCAAGCGCTGCTCGCTCGATGCCGTCCTTGACCACGGTGATCTGCGGGTAGTGCGAGTAGCTGTCCTGCACGACAGCCATCGAACCGTCAAGCGCGAACGACGCACGAGGGATGTGCCGTCCGCAGCTCGACGAGGAGACCCATGTGTCCGCAGATCGAGTACCCAGACCCGTGGCACCAGCGATACCCGCGACGGTGTCCAGATCACGGACGCCGATGAACGCCAGCCGATCGTCATCCAGCCATTTCAGGTCGGTGACGTCCGTTCCACCCGTGTCCATGGGCCGGTGTTCGCTGCGATCGACGTCCACGAGGATGGCCTCGCCCGGCACGTTCCCTCGATCGCTGCACAGTCCACTGATCACGGCGACGCGCCGCCCAGTGGGTGCGCACGTGGGTTTCCCGATCTGAAATGGACCCCGGTAGATGACGCGATCGGAGCCGTCGTGGATGGAGATCTGGCGCAAGTCTGCGTCGAACCATGATCCCTCCGTCCAACCGGACGACGTCACAGCAACGATCGCTGACGCTCCACACCATGTGGCTTCCCAGACGTTGAGATGCTTCAGCGGAAGACGACGCACCGTGTCGTCCGCCATGTGATAGATCCAGATCCCCCGTGATCGATCGTCACCTGTGTACTCACGGACCAACGGTGTCCAGCTGGACGTCGAGCTCGCGGCGGCCGGGGAGGGCTTGGCCGGCCGACCCGGTCCGACGACATCGCCTCGGTCCGCCCCCATCCCGGCCACACAGAGCAGGATGGATCGACCATCTGGGGCCCACTCGAAGGACTCCACGACGCCATCGATGTACGGCGTTTCCGTCACCTCACCGAGGATGGGATCGAGCAACAGCAGCTGGGGTTGGCCGGAGCGGACCCGGTCGGAGAGGAACCCGATCAGGCGACCGTCCGGCGACCAGCGCGGATCGTGGTCATCGTTCGGCCCGCTCGTGAGCGATCTGACTCGACCGTCGTCAGCTAGGCCGATCCGCGTGTAGGACCCGGAATCGAGGTCGTCGGTCAGCGTACCCGTGAACGCGACCTGAGTCCCATCGGGCGAGATCCGAGCATCCCCGGCCTGCGAGAACCGCCCGGAACCTGGCGCGTGAGTCAGCTCGTGGTGACGCCGGACAGCTGCGTAGTTGGCTACCGTTGACCTCACTGCAGCACGACTGACAGCGCGGCAGGAGCTGGGACATCCACCGTTGTAACGAACAGGGCCCCGTCAGCAGGTCCCGGGTCGCTCAACCCGACCAACGCCGATGTGATGAACAGCTCGCGACCACTCGGTCCCCCGAGGCAGACGCTGGTCGGCTGCGATGCAGGCACCCGCACGACTCGGTCCAGCGAGCCATCCGGATGGTATCGATGCACGGCACCACTGCCCCAGACAGCCAGCCACAGGCAGGCCTCCATGTCCACCGTCATGCCATCGGGCGACCCGGCCCCGGCGTCGAACCGCACGAACGGCTCCTGAGTCCCGAGATCGCCACTGGTGGCGTCGATCGCGAAGCGGTCAACCGCGCCGGCGGCGCTATCGGCGAGGTACATGAAGCGCCCATCCGGGCTGAACGCGGGGCCGTTCGCGATCGACAGACCGTCGAGCACTCGAACGACGGTCCCATCGTGGTCGAGTCGATACAGTGAACCGGCCCCCACCGTGCCGTCGTCGGCCATGCTCCCTGCCCAGAACCGGCCCTCGCCGTCGACGGCGCCGTCGTTCATCCGGACGGACGCGTCGTTATCGTCCTCGGGCCGGCCCAGCCATTCGATGTTGCCTGAATCATCCATAAGCGCGATCCCCGCCCCGGTCGCCAAAAGCCATGAACCCGGATGGTCTCGGCGGGCGGCGACGGCGCCCAGGGGGCCATCGACACGAAGGACCTCCAGCATACCGGGAGGGTCGGCTGGCTCAGCGACCAACAGTCGTCCGGCCAGGATGTCGACCACGTACAGACGGCCGTCGATCCACCGAGCTCCCTCCCCGAGCTCGAGTCGATCGCCGGACCATGGGGTCAAGGGGGTGGAGTAGGGCGCCGTCATCAGAGCCCCTTGAAGGCGCTCAGGCCACCGTCGACGACAAGGGTCGTCCCCGTGATGTAAGACGCTTCCGATGACGCCAGGAACGCCACCGCGGCCGCCACCTCTTCTGCCCGGCCGAGCCGGGCGACGAGGATCCCGGCAGCGTGAGCCGCCATCTCCTCTTCGGTCTGCGGGTCCCAGGCCGGTGTCATGATCGAACCGGGCAACACGGTATTGACTCGCACGGCGGGCGCGTATTCCACGGCAAGTTGTCGTCCCAATGCGACGAGGCCGCCTTTGGCGGCGGCGTAGGCGGGCCGCCCGGCGAACCCAAGAAGGGCATGGACGGACGAGGTCAGGACGATCGCGCCTTGGGACGCGACCAACATCTGGGCGAACGCCTGCACGCCTAGATACGTCCCCGTCAGGGACACGGCCAGTTGCCGATCCCAGTCCGCCCGCTCCAGTTCGTGGACGGGCGCCTTGATCTCGAGGAAGGCGTTGCTGTGCAGGATATCCAACCGTGCATGGTCGGCCTGGACCCGCTTCGCGAGATCGGCCCAATCGTCCGCCGATGAGACGTCGAGATGGACGGCCTCTGCCCGGAAGCCCTGAGCGATGATCGCGTCGGCGACTTCACGCGAGCCTCGATCGTCGATATCGGCGATCAAGACGGCCACGCCTTCCTCGGCCAACCTGATCGCGCAGGCCGCCCCGATTCCCGAGGCGGCTCCGGTCACCACGGCCACCTTGCCCTCGAGCCCACGGAAGCTCATCACCTACCTCCCACGCGCCGAGCTGGCCGGATCGGCGCCACTACTTCTCCGACCCGGCGCTGAGGCCGCGGACGAAGTATCGCTGCAGCCACAGGAACACGATCACGACGGGAACGCTGATCGTCAGAGAGGCGGCCATCAGTTGGTTCCATTCCACCACCCCGTGGCCGTTCTTGAACAGTTGGAACCCGATCGGCAGCGTCCGAGTCGCCTCGTTGGTCAGGACGGACGCGAACAGCACCTCGCTCCACGCGCTGATGAAGGTGAACACCCCGACAGCCAGCACGCCAGGGGCGGCCATCCGAAGTGTGATCCGAAAGAACGCCTCAAGGCGACCGCATCCGTCGGTCATCGCGGCCTCCTCGGTGTCCACGGGCACGCTGGCCAGGTAGCCGATGAGCAGCCAGATGCAGAAGGGAAGCGAGAACGAAAGGTACGTGATGATCAGTCCCAGGTAGCTTCCTATCAGGCTCAGCCCGATCGCCCGGTCGATCGACACGTACAGGATGAACAGCGGCAACAGGAACAGGATCCCCGGGAAGGTCTGCGTGATCATCACGGAGTACAGGACCGTTCTCTTGCCGGTGAAGCGGTGACGGGTGATCGCATAGCCCGCGAGCAGACCGAGTAGGACTGACAGCACAGTCGTGATCAGTGCCACCAGGGTGCTATTGATCAGATAGTGCAGCAGATCGATCGTTTGCCACATCTGGACGTACGGGGCCAGGGACACCCCGCTCGGCAGCCACTGGAAACCCAGCTGGATCTGCGTGGAGTCCGTCACTGAGGCAACGATCATCGTGTACAGAGGAACCATGGCGAAGATCGTCAGGCCCGTCAGGACCACGGCACGGATGACCCGGAACGACCGGCTTGCCTTCACGCCTCCAGCCCGCCGATGTCCACACGCAACAGTCGGATGTAGAGGATGGAGAATCCGATCAGGAAGAGCACCATCAACAGTGACAGGGCCGAGCCCAGCCCGAAGTTCAGGTTGACGAACGAGATCCTGTAGATCACCAGGGACAGGACGTCCGCCCACTCGGGTGCCGCCGTACTGAACATGATGAACGGCGTCGTGAAGTCGTTGAACGTCCAGAACGAGATGATCAGGGCGACCAGGAGCACGATCCTCCCGACGCCAGGCAAGGTGATCGACCGGAACTCACGCCATCGTGAGGCTCCGTCCACTCGCGCCGCTTCCACAAGCTCGGTCGGGATGCCCTGGACGGCCGGCAGGATCATCAGGAACGCGAACGGCCAGGTTCGCCACAAGGTGTTGACGCACATGGCCCAGAACGCCTTCTCCCCCGCGAACCAGAAGGTATCGGGCGGGATCAGGCCGAGATCCTTGCCGAGGATGACATTCACGGCGCCGTCCGGCTGGAACATGAACGTCCACAGGATCGCCGCGCAGAAAGCCGGCAATGCGAAGGCCAGCATGAAGATGCTCCCAAGGACGCGCCGGCCACGCATCTTGTCGGCAAGGAACACGGCAGCGAGCATCCCCAGGAGGCACGACGCGACAACGACGACGATGGTGTAGCCCACGGTCACGAAGAACGATCTAAGCAGGGCCTGGGAGATCACGTTCCAGGACCCGAGAACGACCGCGTAGTTGTCCAACCCCGCGAATGGGGCGTGGGTCCAGTTCCCGATGGTGAATTGGTTGAGTTTCAGGAAACTCATCGCCACGGCAGCGATCATCGGGACGATCTGGACGAAGATGATCGCGACGACGGCTGGCGCCATCAGAAGGTACGGCACGCTCCGATCGAGCCGTCGCCGCCGGCCATGGCGAAGAGGACCGCCGACGACGCGATCGTCAGGCGGTCCTCCAGTTGCGGAAGACTTCGGTGCCGGGACGAGGTCCTCCTTGGCAGATGGATGGACTGTCAGAAGGTGGGTTCGCTCAACCGCCGGCCTTCACGGTTTCCTCGACGGTCTTGAGTGCTCGCTCGACTTCCGCCGGATCAACGGTCTTCGTGGCCGCGCTCGTCTGGTACAACTTGACCAGCGCGTCCCCGACGCCTTGCAGCAGCTGCGAGCTCGTGGCCTCGGTAGGGGTCGCTGCGGCGTTCGCAAGGATCTTGCCGTAAGCCTGCATCGAATCGGTCTGGAAGTACGGGTCCTGGAGTCCGGCCACCGTGACCGGGAGGCCGATATTGCCCTTGGCTTGCATCACCTGCGCCGTCGGGCCGACCAGGCATTTGGTAACGGCGAGGGCGCCCGCGCGGTTCGGGCCATCCTTGAAGATCGCGAGATTCAGGCCGGCCAGGTGGGACATGGTGGGCTTGCCGCCGGCGGGGAGCGGATCTGGGAGGGGGATGACACCTATCCCGTACTTGTCGGGCTCGTTGATCGCCGCTTTTGGATTCTGGGTGATGTCCATGGCTGCCTTGCCGGCGGCGAACAGCGCGTTGTCGCCGTTCGAGTTGTCGGCCACAGACGTAGGCGACATGATCTGGTACGGATAAACCCACGATACAAGGTCAGTCATCGCACTGACCATCGCTGGCGTGTTGACCTGTGGCTGACCGTCAGCTGAGTAGTACGGAACCCCGTTCTGCTGTGCCACGATCCAGGCCCACGTGCTCATCGCGCCCGGCGTGCCACCGGCGATGGCCACACCGTACTGGTCCTTGCTGGGGTCCGACAGCTGCCTGGCGATCTTGTAGAACTCTGCCCACGTCGTTGGCGGGCCTGAGATCCCGGCGGCCTCGAAGATGGCCTTGTTGTACTGGAGGAGCCACGCTCCGGCGATGAAGGGCAGGGAAGCCGGCTGCTCACCTGCCGGGACATATGCGTTGAGCGACTGGCCAACGAACTGGTCCGCCCCGCCGATGGCGGCGAGTTCCGCGTCCCCCCAGGTCATGAACGCTCCGGTGTTCGCCAGAGTGGGGACGTCGGTGTTGCCGAGCACCGCGATGTCCGGGACCTGACCGCTCGTGATCGCGGTCGTGAGCTTGGTGGAGTAGCCGTCCCACGGCGTCAGCTCCAGGTTGATGGGGATCCCGGTCTCCTTGCTGCAGAATTCGGCGATCCCTTCCGACGTTCCCTCGATCTCGTCCGGGCTGGGGACCCACCACACCACGGGATCGACCACAGCTGCTGCCGATGGGGAGGCGACGGCTTCCGTCGGAGCGGATGACTGGACCGGTTTCGTCGTCGCTGCACTTCCGCCACAGGCCGCGGCGACCAGGACGATCGTGAGGACACTGGCACCAAGCACTAGTTGTCTGCGAAGTCTCGCTTGCATGAACCTACCCTTTCCACTCATTGCGGCGAAGGACAGCCGGTGGGGCTGCATGGGTGATGCCGTGTTCACCCTGGGGGTCCCCGGGACAGCCATCGGGAATCGTGGCCTTCGGTACCCATGTCGTCGTCAGGTCCCATCGGGGGGCTCCCTCGTCGCTGCCTTCGGCCCGGTCTCCGTCGCCGCAGCCCATCGGTCGACGATCTCGCTCAGAAGATGCAGGAGGAGTAGATGCATCTCCTGGATGCGTGCTATGTCATCGGAGCGGACCAGCAGCCGATGGACGGCGTGGGGCGCCGCGTCTGCACCGTCGCCGGCGCCGAACAGGACGGTGATCGCGCCCCGCTTACGCGCGGCGGCAAGTCCGGCAACGACATTCGCCGATCGGCCGCTGGTCGTGAACGCGACGACCACGTCGCCCGGGTCGGCCAGTGCCTTGAGTTGTCGAGCAAAGACATGACTGAAGTCGAAGTCGTTGGCGATACACGTGATCACAGATGGGTCCGTGGTCAACGACACGGCCGGCAAGGGGCGCCGATCGCGGCCGAATCGGCCGATAAACTCGGCTACCAGATGCTGCGCGTCGGCCGCACTGCCGCCGTTGCCAAAGGCGAGTAGACGGTGACCGGTCGCGAAGGCACCGCAGAGCGCAGTCCCGACGTCGAGGAGAGCCGGAAGGAGATCAACGGTGCGCTCCGTGACCTGGACATGCTCACGAACGGCGTCTTCCAGGTCTGCCAGGCCGATCGCCTCGGTCGATGTCATTCCGACACCGACCCGATGTGAAGCTGGGTCATGGCGACCGCTGCGGAACCCAGTACGCCGATGGCACTGCCATGACCGCTGATGACCACCTCGGCCGTTCGACCGGCAGGCGACATGGCCTTGGCCCTGGCATACGTTCGGATCGGCTCGATGAGCATGTGACCGGCCTCCGTGACGCCACCGCCCAAGACGACGACCCGCGGCTCGAACACGTTGACGACGGAGGTCACCAGGGCACCAAGGATCGCCGTGGTTTCGCGCCAGATCTCCACCGACAGATCGTCGCCGTCGGCCGCGGCCCTTGAGACATCGGCGGCGGTCACGACGGCCAGGTCCGACAGCGCCGATGGCCGACCGGCGGCCAGTGCCTCCTGCGCACGACGCGCGATGGAGGTCCCCGAGACGTAGGCCTCGGCGCACCCGCGCTGGCCACAGTGACACTCGCGCCCGTTCCAGGCCACCACGGTGTGACCGAACTCAGCGACGTTGCCGGACGTCCCCTGCAGCAGGCGCCCACCGATCAATGCGCCCCCTCCGATCCCCGTCGAGATCGTCAGGTACACGAGATCCTCCGTTCCGGCCCACTCGCCCCATCGGTGTGTGGCGAGCGCGGCGGCATTCGCGTCGTTCTCGAGGAAGGCTGGGCGGTCGAATGCAGCCTCCGCCAGGCTGGTGACCGGGACGTCGTCCCAGGCCTGCAGGTTCGGCGGCCGCATGACGACCCCGCCGGCCACGTCAAGTGGGCCACCGCTGCCGATCCCGACCGCCGCGATTCGAGCTTGGGACGCGCCGGCCATCTCGATCGCCCTGTGGCCGAGGGCGAACAGATCGTCCACCGCCTGGCGCCACCCGGCCCGAGCGGCGGGTGTCGGAGCGCGCAGCAGCGAGAGGACTCGCCCGTCTGGATCAACCAACCCGGCGGCCAGCTTGGTCCCGCCGATGTCGAGTCCGAGGACGAGATCGCGGCCGCCGAGGGTAACCGGTGTCGCGGAGTGTGGTATCGATACCATGTTCGACGCATAGAACTACGTCGAGGGCTATCTGTCAAGGAGATTCGCGTGCGCAGCGCGGAGACTCGTGGGTCCCTTAGCGCGGCCGACTAGGCGAAGGAGGTCGCCACGGCGTCGACGATCTGGTATCGCTCGTCCACCACAGGCACGACTCGCCATCGGTCCAGGGTCGTCGGATATGGGAGGCTGAATCCGACCAGGTCCCCGAGGCGAAGCTCCATGTCCCGGTAGGTGACGTAGGCGTGCTGATCGTCCAGCCCGGTGACCGTCAGCTGTCCCGCGATCGCGTTCATGGTTTCCGTCGGACCTGGCGCCCCGCCCCGCTGGACGATCTGGGTCGGCACGATGGCCCCTGGCCGATCACCCACATTCCGTTTGCCCACCCCCACGATGGCCAGGCCAGCCTCCGGCAGGGACAACACCTCGGCCCACAGCTCGAGGACCGGGATCAGCTGTCCGAACGGCCGCGGGGTCGAGAACGGCGTGTCGTTGGGACCGGCCTCGTGGCCATAGGTGAGGTATCCGCCCGCCCGAACGATGATGTTCACCTCGCAGCCGTTCCAGTCGCCGGGCGCCAGTCGTTCGACGACCCGGTCGACGAAGCGCGTCCCACCCGCGCTGACGAGGACCCGGTCCAGCCCGTCGAAACTCGCACGTTCAGCAAGGCGGATCGTGATGGCTTTCACGCCGTCGAGGAAATCATCGACCCTTGCCAGCGTGGCCGTTTCGCGGTCGTGTCCCACGACGCCTTCGTAGGTCGCGACGCCGATCAGGCGAAGATTGACGGCACCGGCGATGGCATCGGCCGTGGCCAGGGCGGCCTTCACATCGCGAGCTCCGGTTCGCCCGCCGACGTGGCCCACCTCGATCAGGACATCCTGTCGCTCGCCGAGTCTCGCCCGATCCAGCCCGCCATCAAGGGTCGCGACGGCTTCCGGTGAGTCGACCTGGACCGTGACCGTCGTGGTCTCGTCGCGCGTCATCCGCGCGAGCCACCCGATGTCCTGGTCCCCGACCACCTCGTTCGCGATGAGAATCTGTCGGGCGCCGGCGAGACGGGCGACGCTCGCCTGGAACACGTTGGCCACGGTGACTCCGCAGGCTCCCGCATCGAGTTGCAGCCGCATCAGCTGGGGCGCCATCGTCGTCTTGGCGTGCGGTGCGAACGACACTCCGGGCTGGCTGGTGAGCATCCGCATCACTCCCAGATTGTTCGTGAGTGCGGACCGCTTGATCACAAGTGCGGGCAGGACCACGTGGCCGTCGATGAGGCTCGGGAGGCGCGCGCGCAGCTCCTCGATCGACATCGTGTCGGCGACGTCGCCCACCGGAAACCCGGCGCGCGGCAACCGCCACCTTCGACTGGGGAGCTGGCCAAGGTAGGTGTCGTCCATCAGCCAGCGTCGGTCGCGGGTCGAACGGGACCGACCGATCCGCGGACCACCAGACTTGGCCTGATCGACCTGGTCACCGGCATGGCCGGATCCGCGGCCTCAAGTCCCTCCACCAGCAGCTCGGCGCACGCTTCGCCCATCGATGCCGTGTGCTGCGAGATCGTCGTGATCGGCGGGTGGACCATGGACATCCAGGGCACGTCGTCATAGGCCAATAGAGACATGTGGTTCGGTACCTCCAGGCTCCGAGCCTGCAACTCCCGGAAGGCCGCCTCGGCCATCAACCCATTCGCGGCCATGATCGCTGTCAGTTCGGGATGCTGATCGAGGAGCTCGCCTACCTGTCGGCGAGCCACAAACACATCCGTGGAGCCGAACATGACCAGCCCATCCGCGATGGTCAGGCCGCGGTCGGCGTGAGCCGCCTTGAAGCCCTTGAGCCGCCCGCGGCCGGTCGTCCACTTGACCTCGTCGATGAGCATCGCCACGTGCCGGTGACCGTGATCCAGCAGAAGCGTCGTCGCTTCGTACGCACCTTGTTGATTGGCGCTGAGGACCGCATCGGTCCGGCGGTGCCCAACCACCCGGTCCACCTGGACGACCCGAACTCCGTCGCGCACGAGTCGCTCCACCGCCGCAGCCGAGACCGGAGTCAGGATGATGCCTGCGACGCGCATCGACATGAGGCGATCGATGACCGCGAGTTGTTCGCTCTCGTCGCCATTGTCGGTGGCGAGGATCATGTTGTAGTCGAGTTCGCTGAGCCTCGCTTCGATCGCAGTCGCCAGCTCGGAGTAGAAGGGGTTGCGAAGGTTGGTGACCATGACCCCGACGTCGCGCCCTGCTCCCACCCGCAGATTACGGGCGTTGATGTCTGGCACGTAGCCCAACTCCGACACTGCAGCGTGGACCCGTCGCCGCGCATCTGCCGACACGTAACCATTCCCGGAGAGGGCACGAGAGGCGGTCGACGTCGAGACGCCGGCCTTTGCGGCAACATCCTTTGCCGTCGGCCTTCGCGGTGCTCTCGACACCATCCGCAGGATCTCCCTATCTGCCGTCCGCCCATATTCGTGGGGGCATCAAGTAGCCGATTGTTAGCCGCCTGTCGAAACGTGATCTGAGCCGAACCGGCTGAGCCAAGGCTTAGTTCGGCTAAGTAGATCAGCTCTCTTTCGCCCAACGAGCCGACGTGGCCTTCCGCGCGATCTCCGACCGGCGCTCGGGACTCAGCTTCGCGGCTCGCTTCGGCCCGCCGATCAGCCCGCGGCGTCGCCCCAGCTCTACAGATGCCGGTCTTTCGGCCGGTTGGGCTCGGGTTCGGGTTTCGCGAGGCATCTTGCGTTTCTGCACCCCTCGAGCATGCGCCCGCCGCGCGGAGGTGGTCAAGCATCACCTGAATTCAAACTGAGACACTACCGTCCGGGGGGGTCCGGTGTGCTGCGATGGGGAGGGTGGTACCACTGGCCCAGGACCACCCCGTACCATCGGGTCAGTTGTGAGGCTCCGGACCCTCGCCTAGGCTCGCTATCCACTTCCTTTCCAGAGGTGGATCGTCGTCACCCACTCCGGAGACTGCCACATGATCAAGGAACTCGTCCATCGCAGCTGGCGTCTTGCCGTCACCGTTGGGCCGCTCGTGGCCATCTCGCTGAGCTTGGCCGCCGGCCTGAAGTGGCGCTGATCTAACCACCTCCTCGCCGTCTCTCCGGTGCCCATCCGGGGAGACGAACCGCGATCCCGATCGAAACCCGGAGACCTCCCTCCGGGTTTCGCGGCGTTCCGAAGGGTGCGCCCATCGGGGCCGGGCTCCTGCGTCGTCAGTGCCGCTCCGTCAATGGCGCTCCGTCAGGCCAAGCCGGATCGCGACCGCCGCAGCCTCCACTCGGCCGGACACCTCCAGCTTGGACAGGATGTTCCCGACGTGGACCCCGACGGTCTTCTGGCTGATGAACAGCCGCTCCCCGATCTCCCGATTCGTGCGGCCTTGTGCCACAAGGCCCAACACCTCACGTTCTCGGCCACTCAGACCGAATGTATCGTGCCTTCGGACCGGGCCGGGTGGATCGCCGGCGATGGCCCTGACCAGGTCTGACCGTCCGTTCTCCGCGATGGTCGGATGGCCGTTGCGCTCGACCTGGACCAGGACGCCGAACGTCGTCGTCGCCTCGCTGTCAAGCAGGACACCGACCTCCGGCGGCAGCGTGATACGCGCCCGACCGGCCAATTCCCGAAGCTCCCGCAGGAGCGGCCTGGCGTTAAGCCCCAGGGCGAGCTTGACTGCCTCCAGCAGCGGCCCGTGGGCGTCCGTCCGGCCGGATCGGCCGACACCGGCGGCCAGCACAGCCTCTGCCTGTCGCCAGCGAGCCAGGGCGACGTCGTACGGAGCGTCAAGCGCGGCCCAGCCCGCCGCCACACGGTCCCAAATGGAGGCATCGTCGTCGCCCTCGAGACGGCGCTGATAGGCTCGAGCGGTGGCCAGTGAAGCATCGGCCACCCGACGTGAACCTGCGGTCGGTGGGGCGCCACCGGCCCTGACCAGCTTGGCCGATGCGGCGACGACCTCCGCGGTCCGCGCCCTTGCGGCCGCCAGCGGCGCGAGTCGGCGATCCTGGCGAGCCTCGGTGGCGGTCGCAGCGTCGACCTGCGCGACCATCGACGCCATGCGGGCGACCAGTTGCCACTCCTCGGTCGCCTTGACGCTCGCCCACCCTCGGTCCACGGAGCGGCTGGCGTCCGCGATGTCACCGCGCCAGAGGGCGAAACTCGCAGCGGCGAGATAGTAGGGCCCGGCCAGCTGCGGCTCGCGAACGGCATCGAATTCGAGGATGGTCTGGCCAAGAAGACGCGAAGCCTCCGCGCCGGCGTCGGTCTCGATCTCGACGATGGCCAGTTGCAGGACGCTCGCCAGATAGACGACTCCGACCGGGAGCCAGCTGATGGCCCGGGCACTCACGTCGCGCGCCTCCGGCCAGCGGCCCAGGAGGAACAGGGATTCGGCGACGTTGCCCGCCAGGAAGTTGCCGTAGACGGCCTCAAGTCCGGCACGCCGCGCGTCGCGGATCCCTGCATACGCGACCTCCACGGCCTCCGCGCGCTCGCCGACCAGGTCCAGGACGGTCGTCAGGTTGGCCCGGATGCGGAACAGGGCATCTGGGTCGTCGAGCTCCGCCGCGGCCCGGCCGGCCTCCCGCAACATCTCGATCGCCTCGGCCGGATCGCTCCCCCACGCCATCGCCACGCCAAGCGTCGTGATGGCGTGGATCTCCTGCCGGCGGGCGACCGGATCGCAGGCGCGTGAGACCTTGATCGCCTCACGGGCGAGACGCTGTGCATCCGAAAAGATACCGTCGAGCATCTTGAGTTGGGCCAGCGCGGCGAGGACGGTCGCCCGTTCCGGGCTTGGCTCGCGCGGGACGAGTTCCACCGCGCGGCGCGCTGCGAGCATCGCGCCGGCTGGATCGCCGGCGGCGCGACGGACATGGGCCAGCCGCTCGTGGAGGAGCCCCAGGCGCACCCGGTCGCGCCGAGCGTCGAGACCTGCGATCGCCGCCTCCAGGTACGACGTGGCGCGTGAGGTCTGGCCGACCGCGAACGCCGCCTCCGCCGCACGAACCTGCAGGTCGACCCGGTCGGAGATCGATGCGGTCCGGCGCCGGACTGCAGCCGCGGGCGCGCCCTCCGGTAACGAGAGAGCCGCTTCGAGCGCGGTCAGCTCGTCCATCGCGGCATGGCGTCGCTCGGCGACCGCGGCGGCCTCGATGAAGGCGGCCCGTGCCGCCTGCGGATCGTGGGCAGCGATCCGATGCCAGGCCACGGCCGATGGCGGCCCAGCCATGCCGCTCGCGAGGGCGGCGTGATGGCGGGTGCGAGCCATCGGCAGCAGATCGCGGGCGACGGCGCTCCCGATCGACTCGTGACGAAACGCGATGGCGCCGCTCGCATCCACGAGGAAACCGTTCTCGATGGCCTCGGTCAGACCGGCGCGCAGGTCGGCATCAAGGACGCCGTCTCCGTGACGCGGCCGCGTCACGGAACGTGGCGCCGATCGGCTGGACCCTGCATCGAACGCCGCCGCGACCGCGGCCAGCTGGTCGGCACTCATCGGTCGTTCTGCCAGGGCGACGAGGCGCAGGACCCGACGGCACTCCTGGGATCGGATCGCCAGCCGGGCCCCCACCAGCCCATCGAAGGAACCGGTCAGCGACGCCGTCGGGAGCTCTCGCCGCGCCGCCAGCAGCTCCTCCGCGACGAGGGGGAGGCCGCCCGAGCGCTCCGCGACGAGAAGAAGCAGGCTGGCCGACGCACGCTCACCCTGGATGCCCTCGATGAGCGCAGCGAGGTCGTCGCGATCGAGCGGCCGCAGCGACACCCGTTCCGGCGCGCGCGGGCCCGAGGCGATCTCGTCCTGATCGGCGATCCATGGATCCCCGCGGGCCACGACGTCGGGCTGATGCGTGCCGATGATGGCCAGTCGCTGGTCGTTGGAGATCCGAGCCAGGAAGGTGACAAGCGCTCGAGTCGCGGCATCGGCGCGGTGCAGGTCCTCCAGCACGAGCACGACCGGGTACCGCTCGCCGAGTCGACCGAGCAGCCCCAGGATCCCTTCCAGTGTGCGGGCCTGGCGGCGTTCCGGCGCCGATCCACCGGGTCCGCCGGCGAGGGTGCGTTCGTCGAGCCGCCCAGCGAGATCGGGCAGGAGCCGCAGGACCTCCGAGGTCGCCGGGCCGAGCGCGTCGCTCAATTCGTTCGGAGGGAGTTGGTAAAGGGCCGGACCGATGGCTCGGACGAGTGGGCCGTACGGCTCATCGACGCCGCTGGGCCAGGCGCTCGCTCGCAGGACGATCATCGGCTGTGCCAGGGCGCGTATCCGGACGATCGTCTCATCCAGGAACCGGGTGACGCCGACACCGGCCGTCCCATCGATCAGCAGCGTGCGAGCGCGCCCATGGGCGGCGTCCTCGAGGACCGCGGCGAGCCGACCGAACGCGGCATCGCGTCCAACGAATCGCGCGCTCGAGTAGCTGACAGGCATGAGGCATTCTAGGCCCGCCCGGCCACCTTGGACCCGGCCAACGCCGCCCCCGCGTTCCGCGGTCCCGGATGCGCCCGGGTGTTCACGAGGTTGTGGCATCTGGCCCGAGTCCTGCCGCTTGGACTCCAGGGCCGACATTGGTCCGTAATGGGCCGCGATCCAGCGGCTTGTCAGGCTCCGCGGCGGCGCGACGCGAGGTAGGCGTCGAGCACGTCGGTGTCGATGTCGTCGGACTCGCCCATCGTCCAGCTTTCCGCGACGATCGGCATCGTGGCCGTCGGGATGTCCGGCTCCGAGCGCACGTCGACGATCTCGCCGAGGGTCATCTTGTGCAGCCAGCCCTGCCGGCCGTCGGGGCATAGCACGAGCCAGTAAGCGCCGTACTTCTCGATGAGCTGGACCTCGTCGCCCTGGTCGAGGTAGCCGATCTCCAGGGCACGGAGCTCGTCCGGGCCATCCAGCAGCCGAACGACGCGATAGCGGATCACCCGCCGTTCGCGGCCGTCGAGCGGACCGACCAGGCCATGGTCGAACGACAGGCGCGCCACTGGGGCGCTATCGCGGATCGGGTCGGCCTTGCGCGCCTGGAGGAGCGACGGTCGCCGCCAGCGGGGCATGAGGGCCTCCCTATCCTCGGCCTCCGTGTCAGCCCCTGCCGCTGCCGCTGCCAGCGCAAGTGCATCCCGGTCCTCGGCTGTGAGGGGCCGGCTCGGGGGCAGCGACCGGAGATCGGGCGACGCGATGGCGATGCCGGTCGCGGCCGCGGCGGCCAGGACCGCATCGGAATCGGGGGCCTCCCCGTCGCGGCGTCGACGACTGAACAGCCCGAAGGCCATCGCAGCGGCGACCGCCCCAGTCGTGCTGACCAAAGTGAGCCCGAGGCTGAACCCTGGGAAGGTCGGTCCGTGGAGGCCGACGATGGCCAAAACGCTGGCCAAGGGGCCCCAGTTGCCGGACCGCCCAGCGGGACCGGAGTCGCGGTCACCCGCGGCGGGATCACTCCCGGGACCTTGCCCATCGGTCGTGCCGCCTGCGGCCGCCGTGATCGGGGGGTCGGTGGGGGCGGGCGAGGCGGTCGTCGTTGAGTCAGGGGCTCCCTGAGTCGGTGCCGGCTCGGCGGTCGGGGCGGTCACCACTTCGGGCGTTGGGGTCGGCCTCGGGGTGAGCGTGGGCGTGAGGGTCGGCCTCGGGGTGAGCGTGGGCGCGGGCGCGGGCGTGGGTGCGGGCGTCGGCCTCGGGGTGACCGTGGGCGTGGGCGTGGGGGTGGGGGTGGGCGTGGGCGCGGGCGTGGGCGCGGGCGTCAGCGCGGGGGTGGTGGTGATCGTGGGCGCGGGCGTCGGCCTCGGAGTGGGCGTGGGTGTGGGCCTTGGAGTCGGGGTCGGGGTGGGCGTCGGCCTCGGAGCGGGCGTCGGCCTCGGGGTGGGCGTCGGCCTCGGGGTAGGGGTCGGGGTGGGCGTCGGGGTCGGGGTGGGTGTCGGAGTGGGCTCCGGGGTGACCGTGGGCGTGGGGGTCGGCTTCGGCTTGTGGTCGGACGGCGGCGCAGGCGAGGGCGAGGGTGACCGTGAGATCATCGCTTGGCTCGCCCCCAGCGTCGCCTGGCTGCGGGCGATGCCACCGGCCGCCGATGCCGGAGCGACGAGAACGGCGAGTAGCAAGGCGTTCGCAGCCGTGGCCGCGATCCACCTTCGCGCTTCGCGCGCGATGCTTCGACGTTCTCCGACGAGCACCATCAGCCTCCGGACTTGGGCATGTCGCCCGTGTGAACCTGAGGATGTCGGCGGGAGTGGGGTCGGGCAATGGTACGAGGGTCCGGGTTCCGGTAGCCGGCTGGCTGGCGCGCGGCAGGTTGCGGTGCGCGAGGACACCGGGGCGCATCGGGTGCGGTGGGGTCTGGATGGGCGAATGGGCCGACCGCCGATGGTCGATGACCCGGAATGGTCATGGCCCCAGATGGTCCGCGGGCGCACCGTGGTGGCGATGCAACTCACCACCTCGACCCGCCCGTCGCCTCACCTCGGCTCGCTGATCGGCGGCACCCTGCTGGGGGCCCTGTTCGTCACGGCCGGCCTGCTGATGGCCTACCTCACACTCGAGACCCCATTCGTGACGCAGCTCGTGCCTGACGGCCGAACCGGATCCAGCCCGGTCGGGTTCACGATGGCGATCTGGTCGTTCGCCCTCGTCGCTGGCGGGGCGCTGCTGGTTGCCGGGACGAACCGATTGGCGATCACGCTCGCCCACCTGCGCTCCGCTCGTGTCCACGTGTCGGTGGTCGCCAGGGCGCTCCAGGGATCAACGCTCGACCTGACCCTCGTGACGGATGTCGCGCCCAGCGACGGGCGGGTCATCCCGGAGCTCGTGATCGGCCCGTTCGGGGCGGTCGTCATCGACGAGCTGCCTCGGCCGGACGTCATCCGCCCGGCGAGCGCGCCCGCAACGTCATGGGAGATCCGCACGTCCGACGGCTGGTGGCCCACGGAGCACCCGCTCGATAGGGCGGCCCGGGATGCCGACCGCGTCCGGCGCTGGTTCGCCGACGGAGACCTGGAGTTCGTGGTGCGTGTCTACGCAGCGGTCGTGGCGCCCGACGGGACACTGGCACGATCGCCTGGGGTCGCCGTCATCAGGGCGGACCAGATCCAGGACTGGCTCGCCGCGCTCCCCGGACAGCGGAGCTTCACTGTCGGGCGACGCGAGCGGCTGTTGGCACTCGTCCATGCGGCCAGCGGACCGGGTGCGCGGGCCAATCACCGATAGGTCGCGGAACAGGCGGGCGGGCCGTAGACTGGCTGCGATGGGGGAGTAGCCCAGTTGGTTAGAGGCGCCGAGCTTATACCTCGGAAGTCGGTGGTTCGAGTCCACCCTCCCCTACCACCGATCAGTCGCCGCGGAGCAGCCGTCCTGCGATGGACCGAAGCTTGAACGGGCGTCCGCGCAGCCGCGAGCCGTCGCGACGACCCTCCCCGATGCGACCAGGATCCGCCCCAGCCTGCGCATAGGCGCGCGCCGGGATCGTCGCGGCGAACCCACGATCCTCGTCGGTCTGGAGTGCCTCCAGCGGGAGTTCGTCCGGGTCGAACGTCCGGGTCGAGCCGGTCGGGCCGGATGGCGGGCGAGCGTAAGCCGGCGCGCCGCACAGCTTCGGGAGGGCGATGTGTTGTTCGTCGGTGGCCACGCGCGAACCTCTGTGGGTGGGCGATGTCCCTGGCTGCATACCCGGGCTGCATCGTGAGTGGCCCTACCAGCGCGGTGAACGAGAAGTCGTGCGTGTCGTCCACGACTTGCGCTCGTGCGGCGGCCGAGTCAGCCCAGCAATGGCCGGACGATCTGGACCGCTGCGACAAGCACCAGGTAGGCGATGGGGACCGCGGCGAAGAAGCCGAGGGCAGCGCTCCAGGCACTTCGACGGGCGACGTTCCCGGAGCCGGTGGGCTGTGGCACGACGAGGTATGTGACGAGGCTGCC
>JANONZ010000352.1:0-5405 GCA_031421095.1 Thermomicrobiales bacterium | reverse complement strand
GAGCCGCAACTCGGCCACCTCCACGAGTCGGCTGACCGGACCGGGCATGGGGCCGAAGCGGTCCATCACCTCTTGGCGGAACGCCGCGAGATCACCGGTCGTGCGGGCCCGGGCCAGCCGGCGATACAGCTCCAGCTTCTGGGCCTCGTCTGGCACGTAGTCGTCGGGCAGGTGCGCCTCGACCGGAAGATCGATGACCGTCTGCTGGACATCGATGATCGGTGCGCGGCCCTCCATCGTGGCCTTGCGCGACTCGACCGCCTCGGCCAGCAGGCGAGAGTAGAGGTCGAAGCCGACCGCCGCCATATGGCCCGACTGCTCCCCCCCGAGGATGTTGCCGGCGCCCCGGATCTCCAGGTCCGAGAGGGCGATCTGGAATCCGGCACCCAGCTCGGATGCGTTGAAGATGGCCTGCAGGCGCTTGCGGGCCTCGTCGCTCAGGCGCTCCCGGCGCCGGTAGAGCAGGTATGCGTAGGCTCGTCGCGCCGACCTGCCGACCCGCCCGCGCAGCTGATAGAGCTGGGCGAGCCCGAGCGTGTCCGCCCGATCGATGATGATCGTGTTGGCGTTGGGGATGTCGAGCCCGGATTCGATGATCGTCGTGCAGACGAGGATATCGGCGGCCCCGTCGGCAAAGGCGATCATGACCTTCTCGAGCGACCCCTCGGGCATCTGGCCGTGGCCGACGACGAACCGGGCGCCCGGCAGCATCCGGCGAAGCTGTTCGGCCTGCGCCTCGATCGTCTCCACCCGGTTGTGGACGTAGAAGACCTGGCCGCCGCGGTCCAGCTCGCGCAGGATGGCGTCACGGACGAGACCGGCCGACGCCTCGGCCACCCGGGTCTGGATCGGCAGCCGGTCCTCCGGCGGGGTCTCGATGACCGACATGTCGCGGATGCCCGCGAGGGCCAGGTTGAGCGTCCGCGGGATGGGCGTCGCCGACAGGGTCAGGACATCCACCTCGCGCTTGAGCTGCTTGAGACGCTCCTTGGCGGCCACGCCGAATCGCTGCTCCTCGTCCACGACGACCAGCCCGAGGTCCTTGAACCGGATGTCCTTGCTCAGCAGACGGTGCGTCCCGATGACCAGGTCCACGGTCCCGTCCACAAGCCCGGCGATAGCCGCGGCCTGGGCACCGGGCGACACGAATCGAGAGAGCAGGCGCACCTCCAGCGGGAAGGCGGCGAAGCGCTGCGAGAAGGTCGCGTGGTGCTGGGCGGCGAGCACGGTCGTCGGCACAAGGACCGCCACCTGCTTGCCATCCTGCACCGCCTTGAAGGCCGCCCGCAGCGCGACCTCGGTCTTGCCGTAGCCGACGTCACCGACGACCAGCCGGTCCATCGGTCGTGTCAGCTCCATGTCCGACTTGACCTCCAGGGCCGCTCGAAGCTGGTCGACCGTCTCCTCGTACGGGAAGGACGCCTCCATCTCGGACTGCCATGGCGTGTCGGGCGCAAAGGCGTGACCGCGTGCCCCCGCCCGCGAGGCATACAGGGCGAGAAGCTCTTCGGCAAGATCGTCGACGGCCTTGCGCACGCGCTGTTTGGCGCGCAACCACTCCGCGCCGCCGAGCTTCGAGAGCGCCGGTCGTTCTCCGCCGGAGTAGCGACTGATTCGTCCGATCTGCTCGACCGGCACGAAGATCCGATCGCCGCCGGCGAACGACAGCTCCAGGTAATCGCGGTCCTCACCGGTGCCGCCACGTCGGAGCATCTGCTCGTAGCGAGCGACGCCATGGTCGATGTGGACGACGAGATCGCCCGCGGTCAGGCGCTCCAGGATGTCACGCGGCACGACCCGCCGGAGGGCCTTTGGCCGGCGGATACGGACCGTGCCGAACAGCTCGCGGTCCGTGACGAAGGCGAGACCATCCGGGCCGCCGATGAAACCGCCGTTGAGGCTGCGCTCGATGAGCGCCACGGCGCCGGGCGGGGGCGGTTCCTCCACCCGCGCGACGACCGCCACCGGATGGCCGCCCTCACCGAGGATGTCCGCGAGACGGGGCGCCTGATCGGAGGCGAGCACGATCCGCGCACCGTCGGCACGCCAGGCCGCGACGGCTTCGACCAGTCGAGTGGCACGGCCGGCGGGCAGGACCGGCTCCCGCCACCCGAACGGATCACCCGAGGAGAGGCCGCCGCGCGCCATCGCGACATCCTGCGGCGGGACCGATTCCCATGTCAGCTCCAGTGTCCGGGCACCCAGGAGGCGACCCTTCCAGTCCCGTGGCGGGAGGTACGTGGCCGGCCAGTCCTTGGGCAGCTCGCCGGCAGCGATCAGCTCTGTGCGCCGCTCGTCTGCCTGGCGCCACAGGAATCCCGCGGCCTCGGCGATGTCGCCCGGCTCATCGAGGACGAGGAGCGTGCCCGGCTCGAGGTGATCGAGGCCGGTCGCACGGGCCAGGTGGGCGGCCCAGACCTCGGCCGCGTCCCCGACCGCGAGCGCCCGTGAAGCATCCGGGGTGGCCGCTCTGGCCGTGCCCAGCGGCTCCGTCTCGAACTGGGCGAGATCGGCGGCCAGGCGTTCGGGGAGTCGAGCCGCGGCCTTGCCGAGACGTTCGCGGATCTCGGCCACCCCGCCGGCCGGCACGAGGAATTCCGAGGCGGGCAGCAGCACCGCACGGTCCATCGTGCCGACCGTGCGCTGGTCCGTCGGGTCGAACGAGCGCATCGAGTCGATCTCGTCGCCGAAGAACTCGACCCGGATCGGCAGCGCGAGCGACGGCGGAAAGACATCGACGATCCCACCGCGCCGGGCGAACTCGCCGCGTCCCGCGACCTCCGTGACCGGCACGTAGCCGAGGTCGAACAGTTCGCGCAGGAGGGCGTCCTGGTGGATGCGGGTACCGGGGCGCAGGTCGCGCGGCGCAGACGGCAGATCGACCGGGTCGATGGTGTGCTGCAAGAGGGCCTGGACACTGGCCACGAGGACCCGCGGTCGCCCGCTCCGCCAGGCAGCCAGGGCCGCCACACGGGCCGCCGTCTCATCGGCGATCAGTTCGCTGCGCTCGTAGGCCAGGGCCGTCCGCGGCTCCAGGACGGCGACCGCATCAGGTGAACCGAGCCATGCGCCCAGCTCCTCCGCGACGCGATCGCCGATCTCGGCATCGCGGGCGATCCAGACAAGCCGCTCCCCGTCCCCCACCCGAGCGAGCGCGGCGGCGAGGTAGCTCTTGGCGCCGTGGGGGACGGCCACCAGGCCCACGTGCCGTCCGGTGCGCTTCGGGTCGTCGGCGGCCCGGCCAAGTCGTTCGACCAGTGCCGCGAACGTACCGGTCCGGGCGAGGAGCGGGGGCAGCGCCGAGAGGTCCGGCAGCCGATGGCCACTGCCCTTCCGCGCGCCGGGGGTCGCGGTGGCCGTCCTGGTGGCATGCGTCCGCGAAGCCTGCTTCCGTGCCGCCGCAGCGTCCGAGCCGGCCTGACGACGACGCGCATCCTCGACCTCGGCGTCGACGGCCGCGGTGTCGAAATCGACCTCCTGGTCGGACGACGCTGGCGCGTGACGGGCCGCGAGATCCGACGCGAAGCGTTCGGCGATCCGGCGGTCCCGGCCGCGACGGCCGCGCAGCGGCGTGGTGGGCACGGTCAGTCGTCGGCCTTGGCCGGCTTGATGCGGCGCCAGCCGGTCTTCGTCCGCCGGATGCCGTCGGCGTCCGGCGGGCCGTCCACATCCCCGGCTGCGGCCATGCGAGAGGCGTCGGCCGGCCGGAGCTCGAACATGTTGAATCGATTGGCTGCCTTGCTGGTGCCGTCGCGGCCCCACGTCTCGACTGCATCGGCCGCAGCGTCGAGGAGCTCATCGAGGCGCGAGGTCTCCTCGGGCGCGAACGCCGAGAGGACGTGGTCGACGGCGGCTCGGTCCGGCTCACCGATCCCGATCCGAAGGCGGCTGAACTTCTCCGTCCCAAGCTCGTCGATGATCGACCGCAAGCCGTTGTGGCCGCCGTGGCTGCCGCCTTCGCGGAAGCGCAGCTTGCCGAATGGCAGCGCGAAGTCGTCGGCCAGGACCAGCACATCCGAGAGCGGGGCGTGCTCGCGGGCCAGCACCTTGCGCACGGCGAGCCCCGAGTCATTCATGAAGGTGAGCGGCTTGACCAGGGTCAGGTCAAGACCCCGGTACCGGCCCAGCACCACGCTCGAGTTGTCACGTTGCCGGCCACGGCCCGCCCAACCTGCACGGTCGGCCATCCGATCGACCACCAGCCAGCCGACGTTGTGGCGCGTCCTGGCGTACTGCGACCCGGGGTTGCCCAGGCCGACGACGAGTTTCACCCGCTCCTCCGAACCGGTGCCGTCCGAACCCGGACAGCACGACAGGGCCCGATCCCATCCGGGAGGGCCTCCGCGGATGGTAGCAGCGGCCGCCCGCGACGGACTATCGCGGCGACTCCACCCTGGGGCCAAGGAGCCGAGCCTCGAGGGCGCGCATCGCCGCCTCCTCGGCCGGTTCGGCATGATCCCAGCCGCAGATGTGGAGCGCACCGTGCGTGACGAGCAGGCGCAGCTCGTCCGTCGCCGACCAGCGGATGTCGCCGGTCTGACCACCACGACCGGCTTCCGCCTGCTCCATGGCTCGTTCCACCGACACGATGATGTCGCCCAGGTGGAGCCGTCGGCCCGGCGGCAGCGCGAACGACGGCGAAGGCGCGGCACCCGCCGGACTGTCGCCGGCTCCCCGATCCAGCCCGCCGGCATGCACCGGGAACGCCTCGGGCGGGAGGAGCGGGAACGAGAGCACGTCCGTCGGCCCGGGCTTGCCGAGGTGAGCGGCGTTGAGCTCCGTGAGTTCGGCGTCGTCTGAGAGGATGAGCCCGATGGACGCCGGCGAGGGAGCCCCCGCCGCGGCCAGCCCGGCCACGACCGCACCAGCCAGGGTGCTCGCGGCGACCGGCCGCATGACCCCTTCGCGGACCATCAGGTCCACCCGCCACGGGCCGATGTACAACGCCCGGGTCATCATGCGGAGGCCGGCCCGCTCCCCCCGCGGCCCCCGCCGCCGCCATTCGCAGCGCGCCGCGACTCCAGCTCCACGACCGTATTCTGCGGGTAGGCGATACGGGTGTGATACATGCCCAGCAGCTGGCCCACGAACGCCTCGCGGATCCGCTCGAGGTCGCGCAGGGTCAGTTCGCACTCGTCGAACTGGCCGTCCAGGGTCCGCTCCTCGATGATCCGGGTGACCATCGCGCGGATGGCCGGTTCGTCGCGGGAGGCGAGCGAGCGGACCGACGCCTCGACCCCGTCAGCCAGCATGATCAAGGCCGCCTCCCGCGTCTGCGGCTTCGGACCGGCGTGTCGGAACTTGTGCTCGTCGACCGTCGCTCCGGGGCCCGCGAGCTCTTTCGCCCGGGCGTGGAAGTAGCTCATGATCGCTGTCCCGTGGTGCTGCGGGATGTACGCGATGAG
>JANONZ010000351.1:0-3747 GCA_031421095.1 Thermomicrobiales bacterium | reverse complement strand
CGCGACGGCGCAAGGCCTGGATCCTCGTGGGGAGCACCGCCGAGACGAGTGGCGATCCACTCCGGCCGTACAACACCTCTGCACTGATCGCGCCCGACGGCACGATCGCCGCGCTCTATCGCAAGGTCCATCTCTTCGATATCGCAGTCGACGACGGGCCGGTCGACACGGAGTCGGCCCGCGTGACACCCGGCGACCGCCTCGTCACAGCCGATGTCGACGGCGCGACCGTGGGGCTCACGATCTGCTACGACCTGCGATTCCCCGAGCTCTACCGCGCGCTGGCACTGGCCGGCGCCCAGATCCTGACGGTCCCGGCCAACTTCACGGAGCGGACCGGCCGCGACCACTGGGAGGTGCTCCTGCGCGCCCGGGCGATCGAGAACGGCGCGTTCGTCCTGGCGCCGTCGCAGATCGGCGGACCAGCCGGGCAGCCCGCCTTCGGCCGCTCGATGATCGTCGACCCGTGGGGCACGGTCATCGCCCAGGCCCCCGACGCGGTCGCGATCGTCCGGGCCGAGCTGGACCTGGACCGCGTCACCGCTGTCCGGCGTCAGATCCCCGTCCTGGCGAATCGTCGCGCCGAGGCCTACGAGACCGATGCGAGGCCGGGCCCGCTGGCCGGCTGAGTTTCGCGCCCGCGCCCGCTCGCGCCCGTGCTCTGCGGCCGCCTGCGCCCCCGAGTCAATTGACGAGATTGAGGCCGTACACGCCACCGAAGGTTGAGGTCCCAAACCCGGCCCCGACAACGTCGAGCCGCGCGCTTTGGACCCCGGTCTCGAAGTAGCCCGTAAGGATCCCGTTTCGCCCGCCGGGGTCGGCGCTGGTGAGGACAAACGAAGCCCAGCCGACGTACTTGCCCGCTGCATCCACGATGGGCACCGGGAAGGTGATGGGTGCGAGCGCCTGCAGCCGGGCGACGATGTTATTCATCACTCCGTTGTTGTGCTGGGCGATATAGCACCCCACTACAAAGGTGATCGAGAAGTTGGCGGATCCGTCCAGATAGTTCTGGAGCTCGCTGTCATTGACGTTCCCGGTTTCCAGACACTTCGTGTCATACCCGAAGTCCGTCCAGGTGAACTCGGTCGGGGTCGTCGGTATGTCGCTGACCGGATGCCCGAGATCGCATTTGTCGGTTTTGCCGGTACAGCTCCTCGGCCTCCCGGTCCCAGGGTCGAACGTGGTGATCGAGACGATGAACGGACCCGGCCCGTGAGCCGTGTTCGGCCAACCGGTCTTTGACGTTGCCGTGGTGCTGACGTTCCAGGTCGACATGCCGACGATGGAGGCGAAGTTGTTGCGGTGCGGGGCGTTGATGCTGACCGTGACCTGGACACCGTCGACAGCAGCATCGAGAGCCTGGCCGGGACAGTTCACGCACACGACCTCGACGGATGCGCCATTCACCCCGTCGACGTAGCCGTTCTTGCTGGCGATCGATCGGGCGGTAGCCTGCCAATCGGCGCTCCCTCCGTTCACGATGAGGTCATTGGCCGCCGCAAGTGCCGCGACATCCGCCGCGTTCTGCTCGGAACGTCGCTGAGCAAAGGCACTGCCACCGTCAAGGACGAGGCCGACCGCGGCGATGATGGCCACCAGAGACAGGGCGAAGAGAACGAGGATCTGACCGCGTTGGCGAGGGGAAGCGTGACGATTCATGGCAAGTTGGTTCCTTCTCATTGGAGTTGCACGCTGGTCGAGGCGGAGAAGAGGTTCCATGTGCCGGTCAGGCCGAGGAGCGGCGTTATCGGGGTGTACGGAGCAACGATCGAGACGTTGATCCACTTGCCCTTCTCGCAACCGCCCGTCACGACCGTCCCGTCGATCTCGACGCAGGTGATCACCGGCTCCTGGAGGTTCGGGATCAGACCCATCTGCGTCGCGATCACGGCTCTTGTCTGAGGAGTTTGGCCGGCGATCGTCGCGAAGTTCGGTCCGGCGTGAACCGCCGTCACTCGGGCGATCTCACGGGCTGCCTGCGCGACGCCGTTGTACTGGTAGATGGCCCGTCCGAAATCGAAGACGCCCATCATCAGCAGCAGGAAGACGATGATTGCCAGGGAAAACTCGACGAGGGCCTGGCCCTTGGACTCGCGGCCATGCGGCAGCTTCACGGATTCACCACCACGGTCTTCGTGCCCGTCCAGGACCCGGGCACGCCCGAGGCAGAGATGACGAGGGTCACCGTGTAGGACTTCGTCGCACCCGTGCCCTTCCTGGCGTACTGATGGGTTGCGGTCGCCGTTGATGCGCTCGCGCCGTCGCCGAAGCTCCATGTGTAGGTGAACGGGCACCCCGGCTGGGGATCGACGGTGGGTGCGTTCATCGTGAACAAAGTTCCGGAGCCCGTCAGTACGCTCTGTCCACTCCCCGGATTGATCACGATGTTCCCGCTCACGGTCGGGACGACGCAGACCGGAGTCGGCGTAGGCATCGGGGTGGGACCCGCAGTCGGCGTTGGCGTCGGGGTGGCAACCGGAGTCGGTGTCGGTGTCGGCCCTGCTGCGATCCCCGGCTGCGGTTCAACGCCGATCTGAGCGGTTGCGGACGATGAGATCCGGAACGACTGTCCGCCGAAGAAGACCGCGAGCACGGGGCTCACCAGCGAGAATTGGGAGGTCACCGTAATTCCAACCGTGTCCCCGATGACCGGCGAGGCCGGACAGGGGCTGGGATTGCAGGCAAGTGCGACGTCACTTGGCACGATCGAGATGAGCGAGCCCTTGGCCTCGTTGATGACCAGGCAGATCACTCGATTTGTCACCGCGTCGCAACCTCGCGTTGAATCGAAACTCGTTGGCACTCGGGACGCCTCGAGGGCGCCCTCCTTGGCAGCGTTGGCGATCGTGATCTGGCTGTAGTACAGCCGGCCAAGGTCCAGGGCGGAGGCGAACAGGGTGAGCATCACGGGAAGGATGAGGGCGAGCTCCACGATCGCCTGACCGCGGCTCGGCCGGTGCCCCGCCAGCCTGTTGCGGCGTCGAGGCGCGGTACGATCTGCGTCGCCCGGTGGCGCCTGTTCGGATCGATTCATCAAGGGGTCCCCAAAGGAAGTTGGTTGGTCACACGTCGATGCTCGGTCGACCGACTTGCAGACTCCCTTGAATCGGTGCGCGCGTGCATAGCCCGGAAGGGGCAGATGGGTTACCCGATGGTCATGGGGCCCCGGGACGCGCTCGGCCGCCGCTCGTCCAGCTCGATGCGACCGGCGCCGGGAGCGCATGTATCGCGACGGCAGCACGGCCGCGGATCCAGCCTGGCCGACACGTCAGCGGATCCAGCCCGGCCGGGTCCCCGATTCCCCAAGGCGCCCGATCTTCCCACAATCGCCTGCCCGGACTGGTAGCCATCGGATACCCGCTCGCAGGGCCGTATTCGGCCTAACCACGCCGGTTTTGACCGGAAGCTGAGCGTGGATCTGCCGTAGTGAGGCGTCCTGTCGGCTCCGCCGGCTTGGATCGGTCCCCACCAGTCCGGGGATGCGGTTTTGGGAGAACTGCGACAGCCGCCATGCCAGACTTGCCAGCCGCCGGCGACCACTGGGAGGTCCTGCTGCGCGCCCGGGCGATCGAGGGCGGCGCTCCAGAGTGATCGACCCGTGGGTGGGCACAGTCATCGCCCAGACGCTGGCCCGGATCGGGATCATCCCTGCGGAGCTGGACCTCGAGCCATCGAGAGCGGTGAACGGGGCCTACGTCCTGGCGCCCTCACAGATCGGCGGCTCGCCCGGCCAGCCCGCTTTCG